>QHRJ01000191.1 GCA_003220075.1 Verrucomicrobiota bacterium | reverse complement strand
AATGTCGTCACGCGCCGATGATGCGCCCGCTCACTTCGCCGAAACCAACTCGATAACCATCGCCCTGGCACCAGCCCGTGATCGAAAGGGTGTCGCCATCTTCAAGCCACTTTCGGGTTTCACCGTCTGCTAACTTCAGCGGATTTTGCGCGCGCCAAGTCAATTCCAGCATGCAACCGCGCGATTCCTCGGTCGATCCACTGATCGTGCCGCTGGCAAGCAAATCGGCCGGCTGAAGGTTGCAACCGTTGACGGTGTGGTGCGCGAGTTGTTGTGCGATGCTCCAGTAAAGGTTTTGGAAATTACTCCGCGTGATTGTTTGGGGCTCACCCATCCCGGCGGTCTGCAATCTTGCTTCCAATTGGATGTCAAAAGTGAAATCGTCTGCGCGTTTCAAATACGACATCGGTGCTGGATCTTGGACCGCTAACGGTTTCCGAAACGGATCGAGCGCTTCCAGTGTTACGACCCACGGCGAAATGCTGGTGCAGAAGTTTTTCGCCAGAAACGGACCCAGCGGCTGGTATTCCCAAGTCTGAATATCGCGCGCGCTCCAGTCGTTCATCAGCACGATCCCAAAAATGTGGTCTTCCACTTGATCGATTGAGACGGGCTGGCCGAGCGGATTTCCCGGACCAATAAAAAATGCTGTTTCCAATTCGAAGTCCAGGCTTTTGCTCGGGCCGAAAACCGGAGTGCTTGCCTCCGGCGGCTTCGTTTGTCCGTTCGGTCGTTTTACCTCCGTTCCGCTAACGACAATTGAACTGGCGCGACCGTGATAGGCCACCGGCAACCATTTCCAATTTGGCATAAGCGCGTTCTCCGGGCCGCGCAACATCGTGCCGACATTGTGAGCGTGATGATACGAAGAATAAAAATCGGTGTAATCGCCGATTCGCGCGGGGAGTTGCATCGTTACCTCGCTTTGTTTGTGAAACGCGTGGGCCCGTAGCTCTGCGTTGTCCCGCAGGGTGCTGGTTTCGGCCGAGAGCAGGTTCTGCAAAATGTCTCGCGTATTTTTCCATGCCGGGCGACCCAGCGCCATGAAAGCATTGAGCGCATCGCTCGCAAACAGCGTTGTAGCTGCCGCCGTCTCTGGCGGCAGATTCCTTCTGTTTCTGCCGCTGGGGACAGCGGCAGCTACAACGTCGGAAAAGAATCCATGCGCTTCCAGAACCTCGAGATCGAGAATTAAATCGCCGATGGCGACGCCAACGCGCGCGTTTCCCTCGCGCGGCTTGAAAACGCCGAAAGGCAAATTCTGAATCGAGAAATCGGAATCGGGTGGGACGTTGATAAACGATTTAAGCGGCATCTTCTGTAGCGGCGCTCTATGAGCGCCGAAGTTCTTGTCGTTCGGCGGTCATAGACCGCCGCTACAACAAATTCAAGCGCGTGCTCTTGCCCAGAGGGGAAGCTCAAGGACGTGGAACACGGGCCTATGGCCTGTGTACCCAGCGGACAGTCTGTCCGCTGTCCGTTTCAGCGGGTTTCAAACCCGCTGGGCACACAGACTGAAAGTCTATGTTCCTAAATGAATCCCTGAGGCGTCGGCCGCGCCGGACGCTCTACAATAAATTCAGTTCGCGCAAATCTCCGCGCGGCTCGTCGAAGCTACAGCTGCCGAAGGAAGTGACGAATTTCCGCCGGTCTTGCAGCCGTTTGACATCGATCTTCCATTCGCGCCACGCGAAAAATTCGTCGGTAAAGGAAAACGAATCCGCATTTTCATCTTCCAGCATGAGCGCGGTTTGCCGCGAGTCCCATTTGTGTTCTGCTGCCAGCACAGCCGCGCCGAGCACATTTAAAAAGCCATGCATTTTCGTCTGCACTTCATCGCGAAACATGCGGAGCGGATGATGTAACCCAGCGGTGAACTTGATCGGAACCTGGTGCGTAACCGGCGTGACCAACGCCTGCGCGATCTGCTCGGAAGTTGGAAACGCATCAGCGGTCACGCCACCGGTGCGTAATTTGTAACCAAATGTTGGCGAATCAGCATTGGAATTGAGCTCGGCGACCAACGAGATCGTTTGTTCTGCTCTGGCTGGCGGCGCTTCCCAGAACGTGGACAGAGATCCGAGAACCGATCTCGTTTCACTCAGCAACTGCGAATCGACATCGGGAGGCAGAAACATTTCGAGCTGGCTCACCGATACGAGATCGACATTGTGCGTCGACAGCGAACGAATCGCTGAGTCGGTCTTCGCCAGCGCTGCACGAAAAGCAGCTGCGTTTTCAGTTTTTGGCCCAAGCGCAGAAACTTGGAGCGGATGAAGTGGATCGAATTCCGTCAGCAATTGTTTGGCGGCACCGAACTGTTCGACCGGGAGGACGAACGCACTCAGCATCCACGCATCAGCCGTGCGCAAATATTGCGCCTGATTCTTCAGCGACGGCTCGAGCTCGAGCTGGCACGGCGGGAACATTCCCGCGTAGTCAATCGAGCGCGCGAGTAATGCGCGCAGTGAAGCGGGGATCTCCACCATCGCGCTGGGTTACGGGAACAAACCGCGCGTCCCTTTTGCTTTCATCACGCGCTCGACTCCGGTGGCCATGGCCGACATGCGGTGTGAAATCTTGTGCGCCTTTGCGCGCCGGATCACTTGGCTAAAGGAATGTTCCAGGATGCGGAATAGTTTATCGGTCACTTCCGTTTCGCTCCAGCTGAAAGCCTGCAAACCTTGCACCCATTCGAAATAGGAAACGATGACGCCACCGGCGTTACACAAGATGTCGGGAATAACGAAAACTTCGGTCCAACGTTGATCGAGAATTTTATCTGCTTCCGGCGTGGTCGGCCCGTTCGCGCCTTCAGCCAGAATGCGACACTGTAATTTACCGGCATTTTTTTCTGTGATCACGCGATCAACCGCGCAAGGCGCCAGGACATCGCATTTCTGGACCAGCATTTCGTTAGGATCGATGCGATCGCCTTGATCGAATGCACGCAAATTTCCTTTTTTCAAAACATGCTGCTCCGCTGCTTTCACGTCGATTCCCTTGGGATTGTAAACGGCAGTGGTCGCATCGCTGATACCCACGACTTTGATTCCGGTCTTCAACGCGAGCGATAATGCCGCGACCGACCCGACGTTGCCGAATCCCTGTATGATCGCGGTGCACTCGGTTGGATCCATTTTCAACAAGTCCATGGCGCGCTCGATCAAATAGACAACGCCGCGCCCAGTGGATTCGCGGCGTCCTTCGGTGCCACCAATCGACACCGGTTTGCCGGTGACTATTTCGCTGACAGAATAACCCTGATATACCGAATAGGTGTCCATAAACCACGCCATCACCTGTTCGTTCGTGCCCATGTCCGGCCCCATGATGTCGGTATGAGGCCCGACAAAGGGAATCATTTCCTGCATGTAACGGCGCGAGACCGCTTCCAATTCACTGCGCGAAAGTTTGGTTGGATCACATGCGATGCCGCCTTTTGCTCCGCCGTAGGGCAAACCGTTGAGCGCGCATTTCCAGCTCATCCACATCGCCAAAGCGGCCGTCTCTCCCATCGAGAGATCGGGCGCAAAACGGGTGCCGCCTTTGGTTGGCCCAAGTGTGAGGTGATGCTGGACGCGATAACCCTGAAAGGTCTTTGTGTTGCCGTCGTCCATGTGCACAGGCAGAGTCACGGCGATGGCGCGCTTCGGCAGCATCAATCGTTCACGATGGTTCTCGTCGATTTCGAGGTAATCGGCGATGACGCGAAATTGTTCGCACGCCATTTTGAAAACGTCGTCTTGATAGATGCCCAGCGCTGAACTCATAGGTTTGCAGGCGCCGAAGAAGGCGCACCGAAGTCTGGTATTTGCGCTTGCTGCCCTCTGTCGTCAAATCGAATCCGCTGGGGAAGTCGCGGTAAACAAGTCGTCAGGCGTAAAC
>QHRJ01000190.1 GCA_003220075.1 Verrucomicrobiota bacterium | reverse complement strand
GAACCGGCACAAACAACGCCGCCCCCTGCGGCCACGCCAAATCGGGGAGCTCAGCCCGCGCGACTCGAAACCACTTTGACTAAGTGACATGAAACTGTTCGCGGCCGGAGTCAGCCACAAAACCGCGCCGGTTGAACTCCGCGAGCAGCTCGCGGTGAAACAGTCCGCGATTGTCGATGTTGCGTTTGTGCTGAAGTGCTTCGGCCATCTCGACGAAATCGTTCTGCTTTCAACATGCAATCGTGTTGAAATCTATGGAACAACGCGACAGGCAACGGGTCACATTAAATCGCTTTTACAGTTGCTTTGCGCTGAGCCGGGCGATTTAGATCCGCACATTTATCTGTACGAGGACGCCGCCGCCGTGCGTCACCTGCTTCGCGTCGCTGCGGGTTTGGATTCGATGGTGCTCGGTGAAACTGAGATCACCGGTCAAATCAAAAACGCCTACGAGATCGCTCGCAACGCCGGACTGACCGGTCGCGTGCTAAATCGATTGTTTCAGAGGGCCTTTCAGGCGACAAAAGAAATTCGGACGCGCACCGGGATCGGGCGCGGCACAGTTTCAATCAAAAGCACAGCAGTGGAATTGATTGGAAAGACCGATCTGTCGCAGCAATCGATCATGGTCCTCGGCGCCGGCGAGATGGCGGAGAGTTGCGTTCGTCTTCTGGTCAAAAAAGGGGCGCGCTCGATCTTCATTTCGAGTCGTTCTTTCGATCGTGCAATCGATCTGGCGATCCAATGCGGGGGACAAGCCGTCTGCCTTGGCGATTGTCTGTTCGAAATGCCCGATGTCGATGTTGTCATTGCGGCGACGAGCAGCGCGGAGACATTACTGAGCCACGATGACGTAAAGAATTTGATGAAGGCGCGGCGCAATCGGCCGCTGTTGCTGATCGATTTGTCCGTGCCGCGGAACATCGATCCCGCCGCAGGCGAGCTCGAAAATGTTTCTCTATATAATATAGATGACTTGGAAGCGGTGGCTCGCCGCGGCGTTGATGCTCGCGAGCGAGAGTTGGCGGCGTGTCATCAGATTATCGAGGCGCACGTGGCGGCGCTGATCGAGAAACTTAATGCTGAAGACGAACGGCTTTCGGCCGAAGAACGAAACAACCGCTGGGTGCCGGACCCGTTAGCAACTCCCTCAAATCTTCTTCCAACAGCGGCCTAGGGGGTATGAACTGTGTCCATGCGCCTCATAACTCTGCAGTTATTCCTAGCAATCGCAGTTGCCAATGCGCGTAATGATCCTCCGCCGAGCGCTGATCGGACTTGGTCGCCGCCAAACCTGTCGAATTATGAAAGTGAGCTAGCCGGACAACGTTTCAAAAATGGTGAAGGGGCCTCGCGAGTATCGATTAATCCCCGAAAGGTCTATAACCTCGCCGAGTTGATCGACATCGCGGAACGGAACAATCCCGAAACGCGAGTTGCCTGGGAACGGGCGCGACAGGCAGCCGCTGCGGTCGGCCTGAGCGAAAGCGCTTACTATCCATTCCTAGTCGCATCTGCCGCCGCTGGTTACGACCGCGCGTTCATTCCGTTTCCCACGTTGGCGGTGAACGAAAAGAAACTCCTAACAAATCCGAGTGTCGGCGCTGTATCCATTACCGGGGGCAGTTCGCTTGTCACACAGTCTCAGGTTTACCGCGGAGAGTTGAACGCGAAATGGTTGTTGCTCGATTTCGGTGAACGAAGCGCGGTGGTCGCGTCGGCCAAAGAACAACTGATGATGGCAAACGTCGGGTTCAACGCGACTCATCAGAAAATCGTTTTCCAGGTAACGGACCGTTTTTATCAACTTGGAACCGCGCGCCAAAAAGTTCTCGTGGCGCGGAGCTCGCTCGAAGCAGCGCAAACAGTCGAGCAAGCGGTGCAGGCGCGCGTTGACAATGGGCTCGCGACCAAGCCCGAGCTTCTCCAGGCGCAACAGCAGAGCGCGCAATCTGCATTCGACGTTGAAGCAACGACCGGCCTGGAAAGTGACGCGCGAGTTGCTCTGGTCGAGAGCATCGGGCTGTTGCCGACCGTGCCACTGAACGTGGCCGACCTCGGACAAAGTTCGACATCGGAGCAAACGAACGGCTCGGTTGATGAATTGGTCACGCGAGCATTGTCGCAACGACCGGACCTGGTGGCAAAGCTCGCAAACGTGCACGCGAAGCAGAACGAAATTCGAAGAGTACGCGCGGAGTATTATCCCAAAGTGGCCATCGACGCGCACGTCAGCATGACCGAGCTCGATGTCAGCATCGCCGGATCGAAATATTTCGGAGACAACAAGCCAACTTTCGGTGCCTTCCTCACTGCCAGCGTGCCGATCTTTGACGGTTTTGCTCGCCGCCACAAAATGGAAATGGCCGAGGCTGAATTCCACGGTGCCGAGAATGAGCTGGCTGGCGCGCGCGATTCCGCCGTGCGTGAAGTCTGGAAAGCGTACACCGATTTCAAGACTGCTCTGCGGAAACAGGAATCCGCGGCAAAGCTTGTCGCTGCATCGCAAAATGCGTTCGACGCAGTTCTCGAATCTTACAAGCAAGGCCTCAGCACTTTTCCCGAGATCGTTAGCGCGCAGCGAAATCTCGCATCGGCCAGGAGCGTAAGTCATGACACGCAGTCGGCTATCTTCACGGCCGCAACGGCTCTTGCGTTAAGCACCGGAGATTTAGCCCGTCCTTCGTCGCGCGCAGTTAGACCGATTCAAAAATCGCCGCGGGCAATCCAACCAGTTACGCCGTTCAGCAGATGAAAATTGGAATTCTAAAAACTATCGCTGTCGGCTTGGTGCTGCTTTTCATTACATCTGTCGCAGTGGAGGTCCTCAGCCACCAGTCGCCAACGGTCGATGTTCTCGGCTCGTATTTTCCGGCGTGGATGGTCTGCATTTTGAGCGGCCTGACGTTAACGCTCGTTGCGCATTGGATCGTGCAGTTCCGCAACCTGAAACCGTACCTCGGTCCGGCGCCGCTCATCTATTCGTGTCTCATGATCATCTTCACGTTCGCGACGTGGATTCTCTTTTACCAAAACTGACATGCATCAACCCGCCACACCTTTGAACAAACCAGACGCCGTGACATCACCGGACGATCGCGTCGAACAGCGCAAATTCGTCCGCAAAATTGTCGGCGTCGCCATCGTTGCCAGTGCCGTTCTGATTACGCTTTACGTCTGGTCAATCATCGAACGCCATCCGCGGACTGATGATGCGACCGCGCGCGGCAACGTGGTCGGAGTCGTGCCGCGAGTGCGCGGACAAATCGTTAGGCTGGCGGTTCAGGATAATCAGCTTGTCAAAGAAGGCGACTTGCTTTTCGAAATCGATCCAGACGACTACGAGCTGGCGCTCGAGAAGGCGAAATCAGCGTTGGCCGCGTTGGACGAGCAAATCGAAATTGGGAAGTCACAGGACGAAGAGTTGAAGTTTGGGGTGAAGGCGGCCGAAGCAGGTGTGGCACTCGCCACGGCCCAGGAGAAACAGGCTAACGACACGTTGCACCGGCTCGAGCCGCTCCTGCCGAAACATTTCGCGACGGCGGAACAAGTTGACCAAGCCACCACCGCATCACGGGTCGCGGCCCAGGGATTGGCCGCTGCGGAACAAAAGCTGAATCAGGCCAAGACTGCACTCAGCACATTACAAACATTGCTCGCGCAACGACCGGGCGCGGTCGCGGCCGTGAAGTTTGCCGAGCTCGAACTTTCCTATTGCAACGTTACAGCGCCGTTCACTGGTCGCGTGGTCAACCTGAACATTTCCGCGGGCGCGTACGCGAGTGTCGGGATACCCGTGTTCTCATTACTCGACACGCGGAAGTGGTACGTCATCGCAAATTTTCGGGAAGCAGAAGTTCGACATATGGCTCCGGGCAGCGAGGCGATTGTTTACCTGTCGTCCGCGCCTAACCAACGTTTTCGAGGAAAAGTGCAGGGAATCGGATGGGCAGTGAAGCCCGAAGGCGAGATCGATTTGCCGCCGGCAGGTGTCCCTTATGTGAAGCGCGAACTGA
>QHRJ01000054.1 GCA_003220075.1 Verrucomicrobiota bacterium | reverse complement strand
CGTCATGATCGCGCCAGTTGAAGGGTCGGGTTCCTGTCCGGCGTGAATGGTGCGAGTGGCAATATCGTAGTTCTTCATCGGAAAACGGAACACAGGCTTTCCAGCCTGTGCGCCCAGCGGGCTTTTAGCCTGCTGTCCGCCGCCGCCAGTGGAAAACAGGCAGAATGCCCGTTGGCACACAGACAAAATGTCCATGTTCCAAAATAGTTGAACCGCAGATTACGCGGATTTCGCAGATGAGGGAAACGAATTTGCGGGCCAAACGCCCGTCATCCCGAGCGCCAGTCGAGGGATGCTGGTGAAGTTACCTTAAAGATTTCGCGGCGGGATCCCTCGGCTCCGCTCGGGATGACGGTTCAATTTAACTGAATTCCCGTTCGACTGGCGACTTCGGCATGTGCCGGCGTAGATAGGAAAGGAAGTCGCTTCTGGTAATGAGGCCAAGAAACTTGTCGCCGTCCATGACAATGGCGACGCGACCGCGATCGAATACTCCAAGCAGATTATCAATTTTTGCATCTGGCGGCAACGTTTCCAGCTGGTCAGTCATGGCCTGCCGCACTTCATAATTAAAATGTGAGGCGTCGCGATGCACTTTCACCAGGATATCCGATTCATCGATGATACCCACGACGCGTCCGCTTTCGTTCACCACCGGCAACTGCGAGACATCGGCCTGGCGCATCCGTTTGAAGGCGGTGAGCAGGGTGTCGGTCGGGCCGATAGTTACGACTTCGCCCGCTTCGTAACGATGCAAAATCAGATCGCTTAAATCGCCATGCATGGGCCGAATGGTGAAACCTTGTTCCGCCATCCAGACATCGTTAAACATTTTCGAAAGATATTTGTTGCCGCTGTCGCAAACGAAGGTGACGACCCGTTTTGGTTTGGTTTGCTGCCGGCAATACCGCAACGCGCCCGCCAGTAACGTGCCCGTGGATGAGCCGGCGAGGATCCCTTCCTTGCGCAAAAGCTCGCGCGCGGTGGCAAAGCTGTCGGAGTCGTCAATCTCAAACGCCTCGGTCACAAACGACATGTCAGCATTATCTGGAACAAAATCCTCCCCAATTCCTTCCACCGCCCAGCTTCCCGATTCGACCAGCTTTCCCGTCTTCACCCATTCATAAAGAATCGAGCCGGTCGGATCGGCCAGCACCATTTCCACTCCGCGTCGCGGCTTCACCCGGTTAAAAAATCGTCCAAGTCCCGTTAGGGTTCCGCCGGAACCGACGCCAACCACGATCGTATCCACGTCGTGCCGCATTTGCTCCCAAATCTCGGGACCGGTAGAACGTTCATGCGCCAGCGGATTGGCCGGATTGCCGAACTGATTAACGTAAAATCCGCCTGGAATTTCGCTGGCGAGCCGCGCCGCCACATCCTGATAATATTCCGGATGCCCTCGCGTCACATCGGAGCGCGTCAGCCGGACCTCGGCGCCGAGAGCGCGGACGTGCGCGATTTTTTCCTGCGACATCTTGTCCGGTATAACGAGAATTATGCGGTAGCCTTTCGCCGCCGCGATCAGAGCGAGTCCCAATCCGGTGTTGCCCGCGGTCGCTTCAATGATCGTGCCGCCCGGCCCGAGCTGGCCATCCCGTTCCGCCGCCTCCACCATCACCAGCGCGACGCGATCTTTGATCGAGCCAGTTGGATTTTGATTTTCCAGCTTCAAAAAAAGGTGACATGGCCCGGTGTCGATCCGAGTTACTTCGACGAGCGGGGTGTCGCCGATGAGGGAGAGAATCGCGGGAGGATGTTCAGTCGATTTTTGGGCCGGGATCAGAGTTGTGACCATCCTTTACTCCAAACGAAATTTCTCGGCCGGGTAATCAATCACGACCCTGAAGTTTCGAAGAAAATTGTAGCCGACAATGCCATCGAGCCTGGCACCAACGGCCTGACTGAGCATGGAGAAGAAATCGGCCACGACCACGACGACATCGTCGATTCGCGCACGACCCACTTGGAACGATTCTAAGGTGCCGGCGGTAACATTGACCTGCGCATCACCAGTGGTAAGCGGACCGACGGGCGAGCCCTCAAGGCCGAGTTGCTGCGCCAGCTCCGGTGCAATCGCGGTCGTAGATGTGCCCGTGTCGATGGCGAATTGAAATGGGCCGTGGCCATTTGCATGCACCTCCACCAGCAGAAGCGGCTTGGCCAGACTCGCCAATCGCATCGGGACTTCCGTCTTGGCTGATCTTCCGAGGCGCTCGATCCGCCTCGGCTCATCGAACCGAATCTCGCAATTGTGATAATCGATCGCGATGCGGAAATGCTTTAGGAAATTGTAGCCGATATCGCCATCGATCTTCGTGCCGATTGTCTTCCCAATGTGGCTTAGATCGACAATCCCAACATCGACGTCATCGAGCTTTGCTTGTCCGACGGCGAACGAATCGACCTTAGCCAGCGAGACTGAAATTTTTCCGCCAGCGCTTTGCCCTTCTTTCGTGCTTATGATTTTGATGTTCAGCTTTTTCGCCAGGTCGGATGAAAGCAGCGAAGTGCCCGCGCCTGTATCTAAGATAAATTCGAATGGGCCCTCCCCATTCACTCGAACCGGCAGCAGAATCAGCGGCTGCACCCCGCCCGCTAAACGGAATTTCACCTTTGCGGTTTTGGGTGAAAGTGTTGCCGTCGTCATTCTTCCAGCTTCGGTTCGCCTTTGTGGGACCACTCCGACTCACTGTCTGACAGGAACTGCTCAAGCACGGGAAAGCGAACTTCACCGTAATTTAAGGCGTAACGGAGATCGCCGCCTTTGTAAACCCAGGTTGTGGGAATCCACGAGAGCGGAAGACCGGCGAATTGCTTGATTTTCGAGTCGCCCGTTCTTGGCCCGGGATCAGCCGTGATGGTCACATTTGCCTGATTGCTCAGTCCGAATTTCTCGAGCATCGCACGACCGTCATTGCCGTTGTTCCAAACGGAAACAAAAATGAACTTTGTTTTCGGATTTTCTTTCGCCATTTTCAACCAGCCACCGCTTTTCAGTTCCGCCTGACAATTGGAGCACCACGGCGCCCACAAATGAACCACCGTGAGATGGGGCGATTTGATTGCATCGCGAACCTGCTGCTCAGCCGGAGACTCGGCGCGTAGAGAACCAGCCACGATCAGCGCGGCCAGGATGGAGAAGCCTAGCATCCGCATATTGAAGAATCATACCGGCGAAATGCCCGGCGCTCAACGTCCAACCCTTAATCTAAGGTATAGCAGCTGTAGAGGCAGCCGTGTCGGCTGCGAGACTTCAGCGATTACAGGCGGCCCGCTGTAGGCTTCACCTGGATTTTCGCTTGGCCCCGATGCAATCTTGATTTTTGGGTGATTT
>QHRJ01000053.1 GCA_003220075.1 Verrucomicrobiota bacterium | reverse complement strand
TCGCCTACGCCTACGTCAATTGGGGCGACACCCTGATTACTCTGCGTTCGCGTACTCGACCTATCTCGGCGGTAGTTTCGGCGAGGGTGCAAATGCAATCGCCGCAGACAGCGCCGGCAACGCCTACGTCACGCGCGGGACGCAATCCACTGATTTCCCAACGGTCGACGTTGGTGTTGGCATCGCGATCGACACTGCTAACGCATACGTGACAGGGATTGCCTATTCGACAGACTTCCCCACGACGGCCGGTGCCTTTAGACCGCGAAGAACGCAGAGTCCGAGGCCTTCGTGGCAAAGATTGGTAATCAGGCATCACCTACTTACAGCGCGCAGATTCAACCCCCGATTAATGCGGACGGGACAAGCGTGTTCAACGATAAGCGCGGCGTCGTTCCAGTAAAGTTCACTCTCAGCAACGACGGCACTCCAACGTGCGCGTTGCCGCCCGCAACCATTGCTGTGACGCGAACGGCCGGGGGAACCACCGGAACCATCAACGGTCCGTTTACACCATGTCCGCCGACTCCGGCTCAAACTTCCGGATAAATGGCTGCCAGTATATTTACAATCTCAGCTCGAGTGCGCTCGGGCTCGGTACCTATCGCGTCGATATCAAGATTAATGGTCAAATTGTAGGCAGCGGCTTCTTCCAGCTCAAATAGTCAAGAGTTCCTCCGATTGGATGGTAAAACGACATACGTCCCCGCGATGCGCTCGACGCTCCAGCGCCCGCCGTGCTGTGTACCGGGGCTGCAATAGCCCCTAGGATAGAGACTCAGACCTATGATACCGACATACGTTGAGCGTTCGATCGGGGAGCGTTTTCGCGAGTCTTTGACGACGGTTGGCAGAGAAACTCGGAACACGGGTCAGAACCTCTGACTTGTGTCAATATTTGTTTTTCAGTATTGCCTTCAGAGTGAAACCGCCGTTTGCTTGCGTGAAAAATCGAAATCTAGGTTCGAATCCTAGCGAGGCAGCCAGTTATAATTGGCAAGCTTGTCGAGAAATTTGTCCGAAGTAGGGTGGGTCCGGCACGGTGGAGGAAAAGCTAGGTTTTACACTTATGGCAGACGAACTTAGTCAATTAAGAAGAGAGGTGGCGCAGCTTCGGCGCGATCTCGATCACGTTTTGCGCGTGATCGGCCAGGAGGAGAAGCTGCCGCAGCAGCCGCGCCCGCCGTTTTTACTTCTCGATGCCGAGGTTATCTCGATCCGGCATAGCAGCGACAAAATGCCAATCCTGCTCAAAGCCGAAGAAAGCTATGCCTGCATCTATTTGAACGACAACGAAGGACGCGCCCGCGGGCTTTTTCAGGTGGACGATGAAGGGAGCGCGCGTTTCGAGATTTGGAACAAAGACCAGGAAGTGGTGGTGTCGATCGGCGAGACGAAGGATGGCGCGGGCGAAATTTTTGTCGCGTCCGCTGATGGAAAGCCCCGAGCCGGACTGAAGGCGCACGAGCTAGGCGGGATCGTGAGCGCGCAAAATTCCGCGGGGCAAACGAATGTGCTGATGCTAGGGAAAGATCAGGGTGGCACATTTGTCGTGGCAGATGCGCAGGGAAGGCCGGTCGCGGAAATCGCAACAGTCGACGGCGAGGGAATCGTTTCGATCAAAGGGAAAGCGGGCTACCAAATGGCATATATGGGATGTGACGAGAATCGCGGTGTAATCGCGGTTCTCGGCAAAGAGGGAGAACAGGCGGCAGCGTTAACCAGCAACGAAAAAGGCGGGACGCTGGTATTCTTCGACCCTAAAGGAGAACCCAAGGCCGGTCTGCCCAAGTAACAGTTTTCTGCGGTTGAGAAGAGATTTCGGAGCGGGAAGATGCTGTGTCAGTGCCGCGCCGCCATGGTTGAAAACATTGAAATGATGGGCCAGGCCGCGCAAAGAACGCCGATCAGGCCGAAGAGAATGCTTTCTGGAAGAAAATCACGGCTCGTCTGCGGGTCAAAAACGCCAGCGGATAATTGACGCAAAGTTCGCAGCTCGGACAAAACTTCACTATTCCGCGCTGGCAACTTGCTAGTGCTCTGCGTTGCGACCACCGGCCCGAGCTCCTGGTTGGTGATTGGGACAGGGCCGTGCGCGCTCAAATCCGTGACGCCGCTGGCGGACGAAAAGTTACGCTGAAGGTTCGTGGGATTCGCCGGTTTTTTGCCGTGGTGACTCAGGATTCCAGGCATCAGGCCGGGGGAATCCTGGCGCGACTGGAACGAGCAATCATTTAGCCAATCGGGATGCGATGGCGCAACAGGAGCAACTGGTGGGGTTTTCATCTCTGCATTTTACAGCCAATCTCATGCCGAAATGGTCCCCCGGGCCGACTTTGTTTCCGCCTACCTGCGATCCAGATGACACATGTACAAAGTCCTGTCTCCGAAATCGATCAGGGCGAAATCCCGGCTAGATTTTCGCTCCCAAGGCCCTCTAGCCCGCTTCCTCGGGGTTGTCCATCGGTTCGAGGTGCTGAAAAAGACAGCAGCGGCCGCAAACCGCCCCATGAACAAATCGTACCGACCGAATTCACTAAACGCCACAAGCGCGGGCAAGAATGGCGGCGGAGCGGCGTTAATTTCGGCATCGCCCGGCGGAGCGGCCGATCCACCCTCGAGAGTTAGATCGCAATCTAGCTCCAATTTTTAACTTCTAATTTGTAATTTGTTGATTGCTTCCCCGTTTCCCCCGAAAAAATTCCTGAAGCAATTCACTGCACTCCTGCGCGAGCACGCCGCTGTTGATGTCGCAGCGATGATTTAGTTGCGGCATTTGTAGAAGGTTAATCAGGCCACCGGCGGCGCCACCGCGTAAATCTTCGCATCCAAAAACCACCCGCCGCAATCGCGCATTGACGGCTGCTCCCGCGCACATGGGGCATGGCTCTTTTGTCACAAACATGTCGCAGTTATTTAAACGCCAATCGCCGACCGTTGCAGCTGCTTGCGTGATCGCCAGAATCTCGGCATGCGCAGTCGGGTCCTTCAGCATTTCCACTTGATTATATCCGCGCCCAATGATGCGTCCGTTCTTCGCGATCACCGCGCCGATTGGCACTTCGTCGCTGGCCGCGGCTTTGGTCGCGAGACGCAAAGCTTCGCGCATCAGCGTCTGGTCGTCGCGAGAAAGCAGATCCATCTCCGGGAAGATACGTCTGGCACGCGCAAAAGTCAGCGAATCAGGTTACAATGAAAAAGCTATTGTATTGTTCGGTTTGGTCGCGTTGGCTGGGACTGCCGCGCACGCGGACGAGCAGGACACGGTGAAGCGCTGCGCCCGAATCGCAACGGATGGTCAGGACCATCATTCATTGGAACAGGCGGTGCCGGTTGGGATTTGCAAATGGGCGCGGAGGCCACCGATTTCGTTTTCGTTCTAAATAATAGAGACGCGGTGCGAGCCCTTTCGCGCGGCGGAAATGTCATGCTCGGCGGCGACGTCAGCGCCGCAGCAGGACCGGTTGGGCGGGATGTCGAGGCTAACGTTACACCAAAGGCTGCTATCTACACCTATCGAAACCCCGGCAAACAACCCCTTGCTTCTACTTCTATCTCGTTGGAAGGCGCGGTAATCGCGACGGAGAAGGGAAAGAACGAGCGTTATTATGGACGTTCGGTTACTGCTAGCCAAATTCTTAGCGGCAAAGCAGCCGCCCCGCCCGGTAGCGCCGCTTTACGCAATGCCGCCGGGCGATAGACGCCTTTTTCTTTACAAATCGATCCGGATTTTGCAGGCTGTAGGGATGCGACTCAGCTTGCTCGTCCTGGCTTTTCTTGCTTTGGCGACGGTGAGTTATGCCCAGGAGCAGGAGCGCAAACTGGTCGACCGGCTCTTGAGCCCAAACACGAAGCTGGCAAATCCCGACCAAAACAAAAAGTTCACAGGCGGATTGGAGGCCCCCACCCGCTCCGCTGCGACCAAGTTCTTTTACATTTCGGAGAAAAAGCTCAACAAAACTTTCGTGGCCGATCGGAGCGCGCCGACGACTTCATTTCGCACTCGTAAGTATTCGACACAAGCCGCGGTAGTGCCGACTTTGGCGCCGACGCGGAGTTATCAGACCAAACAGGCCCGAGATATTTCTCCCAGCGCTTACTCGACAAAAAAATACGCCACGCGCGATTTTGCCGGAAACCGGTCGTTCCTCGGACAGGGCAAAAGTCAGAAAGCGTTGCACGCGCAGGACCGGGCACTCACGATCGATGAAGTGCGCGAGTTGCTGAACAAAAACAAGTAGGTTGTTTCCGCACGCCCGCTGTTTTTAGTGCGCATGAATATGCGCGATCAGATTGCACGACTCACCCGCGGCGCCGCGCAAATCATCAGCGAAGCGGAGCTGGCGGAGAAATTGCGTGCAAATCGCCCGCTGCGGGTAAAGCTCGGCGTCGATCCCACCAGCGCGGATATCCATCTTGGGCACACCGTTGTCCTGCGCAAGTTACGCGATTTCCAGGAACTCGGACATCAAGCGATCCTGATCATCGGCGATTTCACAGCGTTGATAGGCGATCCGAGCGGGCGTTCAGTGACCCGCCCGACAATTACGCGCGAAGAAGTTGAGCGGAATGCGAAAACGTATCGCGAACAGGCTTTCAAGGTTCTCGACCAGAACCGGACCGAAATTGTGTACAACGGCTCCTGGCTCGGGAAACTATCGTTCGAAGATGTAATCCGGCTCAACAGCGATGTGACTTTGCAGCAGTTGCTGCAACGCGAAGATTTTCGCGCGCGGATAAAAAGCGAGCAACCAATTCACGCGCACGAAATTCAATACCCGATCATGCAGGCCTACGATTCGGTGATGGTGAAGGCCGACGTGGAATTGGGCGGCACCGATCAACTATTCAATATTTTACTCGGGCGCGATCTGCAAAAACAAAATGGGCAGCCACAGCAGATCGTCTTGCTCACGCCCATTCTCGAGGGGCTCGATGGGAAACAAAAAATGAGCAAAAGCCTCGGCAACTACGTCGCGTTGAATGATCCACCGGCCGAGATGTTCGGAAAATTGATGAGCATTTCTGATGAATTGATGGCGCGATATTATTTGTTGCTCCTCTCGCGCGAGCTTCCGAAGAATCAGCATCCGCTCGAAGCAAAGAAAAGGCTCGCTGCGGAAATTGTTGCCACCTATCACTCCCGCGATGCGGCTAACAAGACACAGGAGGAATGGACAAGGCGTTTCAGCGAAAAACGGTTGTCCGAGACAGAGCTTCCGATTGTGCCATCTCATTCCGATGAATTGGTTACAATTGTCGTTAAAGGTTTCGCAGCATACGGAATTAACAAGTCGCGGGCCGAAGCTAGTCGCTTAATCAAACAAGGCAGCATTCAGCTCGATGGCGCGAAGTTACGCAACCCGACCGAGCAAATCACCTTGTCGGCTAATCAAATTTTACGCCTCGACAAAACGCACGCGGTGCGGATTGCGTGAGCGGAAATCCCTAATTGTTCTTCGAAAAATAGTCGCACCGGCAAATAGTTAGAGATCCTTCGACTTCGCCGACTCCGCTCAGGATGACAGAGTCTCTTTGTAGCCGGGATCGGTGGTCCCGGTGTTTGATTGCGGCATCGGTACAGGAAAAAGGGCGCGGCGTCCCGACCGCGCCCTTTCCGCCTGCCCTACGCAGTTGCCGTTTCGAGCATGGGCAAGATACTTGCCGGCTCGGAATACGGCGCTGCGATTCCCTCAAAATGTGCTCGGACGCTGCGTAGCTCGGAGTTCGCAAATGCATCCACGAAATGCAATCGGCGATCCAGCCACGCGAAAAGTTTGTTCTTAATCTCGTAATGCACCGCGAGCGTAATCTCAGTAAAATTCGGACGTACCTCGGTAAAATCGACAATTCCCATCAGATCGAGATTGCCGCCAACAGATTCGAAAGCAACTTCATCCGGCGAATCACTTTCCAGCGCGAGTAAAATGGTGTGCCCTTCAAAGCCGAGCGGACCGCGGAACGAAAAATCGACCGTCTTGGATGAGGTAACGGTCGCCCTGGTCACCATCACGAACTGGCGCCGGTAGGAGTGGATATTGGCCAGCCGGTTCTTGCAGTCCGGCAACGACTGGCCCATGTGAAGCGTTTTTTGCAGCAGCATAGTGAGGTTGGTTGTGCTGGTTTCCCAGCAATGCAGGTGCCACCCTTTGCTTACGAGGGCAGAGTCGGCCGGCACATTTAAAGAGTGTCAGAATTATTACGTTTGTGTTAACTTTCCGAACACATCTGGTCGCTCGGTTTTGACAAAGATTTCCGCCAAATTCGGCTCCGTTTTTTTATCGATCACGACCAGATTTATGCCTGCTAACAGGCGCCGAAGTTCTGTTTCGTTTGTGCTTTGCGCCAGATCCGTGGGTCCATTTCCTTGATTCAAAATCACCCCCGCGCAAACAAGTCCGCGCCGTTGCACGCTTTCAAGCGTGAGCAAGACATGATTCAAACATCCGAGCCGGTTCTCCGCGACAATCGCCACCGGCAGATCGAGCCGTTTTGCGAAATCGCCGACAAAAAGATCCGCCGTGATCGGCACAAGCCATCCGCCAACGCCTTCCACAATCACGGTATCGAATCGCACCGACAGATTACGAAAACAGCTCCGAATTTTCCCAAAATCGATCTCGACTTGCTCGATTTGGGCTGCGACTGACGGTGCGACCGGTGATTGCAGCCAGACTGGATTCAATTCCTCAATCGAAATTCCTTCCGCGCTGGCGGCAAGCAATCGACGCGCATCCTCGCGATCGCCACAGCAGATTGGTTTCATTCCGGCGGCACGAATCCCGTGCGAGCGCAACCAGTGCAATAGCTCAATGGCGACGAAGGTTTTGCCGACGCCGGTACCAGTTCCCGTTAAGAACAGACTCACGCCGCGGCTTTTGCGCGCCCGGCAAGAATGGTCTCAGCCATGGAAAGGAAAATCCTGGCGCCATCCGCGCTGCCTAGGCGGGCATCACAAGCGCGGTCAGGATGCGGCATCAAGCCGAAAACATTTCCCTCGCGATTACAAATGCCGGCAATGTTTTCAATCGACCCGTTCGGATTCGATTCCGGACTGGTCGCACCAGTCACATCGCAATAACGCATCACCACCTGTCCGTTCGCATTCAGCTCGCGCAATGTGTTCGCGTCGGCAAAATAACAGCCTTCGCCGTGGGCGATTGGCATTCGCAGGATTGTCCCCTGGGGACAACCGTGCGTAAAAGCGGAGT
>QHRJ01000052.1 GCA_003220075.1 Verrucomicrobiota bacterium | reverse complement strand
GGCAATGTGTTTAGCGCCAAAGGCGCGACATTCATCCTTAGCCTGGGGAAGCGCCCCAGGAATTCGTGCAAGGCCAAACCGCCAGCGCTGAAAGCGCGATTCATCTCGGCATGTTGAGTCGCGCCTTCAGCGCTCGTTTTGACTCCAATCACACCCCTGGGGCGATGCCCCCAGGCTGTTTTGACATCGCGCCGTTGGCGCTAAACACGTACACATTGGGAAATGAAAGACGCGCAATCGCCCGCGGTCGCTAAGTTTCGTGCTTTGCATGAGTCAGGCTGTTTTGTCCTGCCCAACCCATGGGATGTCGGCACGGCGATTTATCTGGAACATCTCGGCTTCAAAGCGCTCGCTACCACCTCTGCCGGTTTCGCTTTTTCCCGTGGCAAGCCCGATGGCGGAGTCTCACTCGATGAAATGCTCAGGCACATTGGTGAAATTGCCGCCGCCACGATGCTGCCAGTCAACGCCGATTTCTTGAACGGATTCGCCGATGAGCCCGAAGCGGTGGCCAGAAATACACAGCTTTGCATCGCGCAAGGCGTCGCCGGCCTGTCAATTGAGGACAACACTGGGAATAGCGCGGCGCCACTCTACGAAAAAAAACTGGGTGTCGATCGCATCCGTGCGGCGCGCAGCGCCATCGATGCTTCGGAAGTTCGAGTTGTGCTGACCGGGCGATGTGAAGCGTGGCTGGTCGGAAGTCCTAATCCATTTCGCGTCGCTCTAGATCGGCTTATCTCTTACGCTGAGGCGGGCGCCGATTGTCTCTACGCTCCCGGCGTCCAGCAACCTAACGAGATTGAGCAGATCGTGAAAGCGGTTGCGCCAAAACCAATCAATGTCCTGGTTTCCGGTTTCAATTGCGAGCTCACCGTCTCCCAGCTCGCTGATCTCGGCGTCCGCCGCATTTCCGTCGGATCCGGCCTGGCCCTGTCGGCATGGGGCGCTTTCCTTCGCGCCGCCCAAACCATCCAGAAGGACGGCAGCTTCAATCTTCTCGGCCAGAACGCGGCTTCAGCCGAGCTAACCCGCATTTTTCGCTAGCCCGGCGAAAATGCGCCGAAAGGCAGCTACTTCACAGGAAGCAGCTGGGTTAACCCAGCCCCTTCAACCGATATAAGCATCAATCCAAATCGTACTTATCGGAAGGCTTCTTGCGTACACTCAAACTTATTGGCTTCGAAGAGGCTGCTCGGCTTCCCGCCGAGCGGATATGAAATACCCGGGCTAAACGAGCTCTTTCGAGGAAAATCGTAGGTTCCGGCACTCCGCGACAGCCACGCGCACCCGACATTTGTCACGGAGTGGCTGGATAAATCTGGGGAGCGCATGCGCCCTCGCGTGCTGGCGATGGCGCCCTCGCCATCGCGAACTTTTCCCTTCCGGAATATTGCGGCGAGGCGCCGCAATTAGCACGCGAGGCGCGTGCGCTCCCCGGAGGGGAAAGATAACGGCGTAGTTCGTCGTACTAGCCGTGACCCGTATTATTCAGGCCGTGCTAGCATCAAACAGATCAACGGCCGAGCCGGTGTCATCATGGTCTGATAACAACCGCGCTATTTGAGGCTCTCGCACTTCGTTTGATACGTCTCGATAAACGCCGCAACCTTCGAATGAAAAGCGTCTTGTGCGGAGTAGAGAGCGCCAATCGCTTCGGCAAATTCTCGCTGCTTCAGTTCTTCTTCGATCGTCAGACTAAGCTCTGCCAGCGTCTCGATATTGGCACGGGAATGAAATTCCAAATCTTTAAGCTTGGAGAGAACGGCCAGCGACTTTTCCAAATCACCCGGCTTCTGCTCCACTTTGATGGTTTCCGCGTTTGCTGGCGCTGGCGCAGCTTCAACCGGCTGGTTCTGGACCGCGTCGGGCGATTTCCGTCTTTTCTCAGGCTTGGCTTTTGCCTGGTGATGATGTTTCTCCTGCGTAACCTTCTTGGCGTGGGCGACGTTTCGGGGATCTGACATTCCTACTAATACACCTCTTGTTTTCTATCCGCTCGCAGAAATCTGATAACAAAATACTCGCAATTAGTCTGCCTTATTAGATAAGCCATCGCGGCCGCTCATGCTTTTTAATTCTCTCACCTTCGTCGTCTTTTTCGTCGTAGTCGTGACCGCGTACTGGAGCATCCATTCCTGGACCGCGCGAAAAAATCTGCTCGTGACCGCGAGTTATATTTTTTACGGCGCGTGGAATCCACCCTTTGCCGCGCTTCTCTTTTCCACCACCGCGATGGATTTTTGGCTGGGGCGGCAAATTGCCAAGGCGAAGGGATCTTCGCGTCGCGCGTGGTTGGTTGCCAGCGTCTGCATGAACCTGAGCATGCTCGGGTTTTTCAAATACGGAAACTTCCTGCTGGAAAATTTCCAATGGCTCCTCGCCCGAATCGGCATCATCTATCATCCACCGCACCTCGACATCCTGCTGCCGGTCGGCATTTCCTTTTACACTTTTCATTCTCTTTCCTACACCCTGGATATTTATCGCGGCGTTCTGCAACCGACCAGATCACTGCGCGATTTCATTCTGGCGGTTTCCTTTTTTCCACAGCTGGTCGCCGGACCAATCGTGCGGGCCGGTGATTTTCTTCCGCAACTGGTCAGACCGCCGGCTTTGCGGATCGGCCAGTTCATGTGGGGATTGTTGCTTATGACGCTCGGTCTGTTCGAAAAAATCGTGCTTGCCGATACCATGCTGGCCGGTTCGGCAGATCGAATTTTTGGTTACGCTGGTCCGCTCGTTGCGCTCGATTCTTGGTTAGGTGTCATTGCTTTCGGCAGTCAGATATTTTTCGATTTCGCCGGCTATTCCACCTGCGCGATTGGCGCGGCGTTGTGCCTCGGTTTCCATCTGAAAGATAACTTCCGTTTCCCATACGCGGCGATTGGCTTTTCCGATTTTTGGCGACGCTGGCACATCTCACTTTCCACCTTCCTGCGCGATTATCTTTACATTCCGCTCGGTGGCAACCGGGTGGGATGGACGCGAGCCGCGATCAATCTCGTCATCGTTATGTTCCTGGGAGGTCTTTGGCACGGTGCCGCCTGGACGTTTGTCGTTTGGGGATTACTTCATGGCTTCTACCTGGTGATCGAGCATGCGTCGCGAGCTCTCGTCGGAGAACAAGCATGGACCGACAATTTTGCGGTGAAACTTCTACTCGGTTTTGTTACCTACGGCGCGGTCTGCCTGGCATGGGTGTTTTTCCGAGCCTCAGATTTCACCATCGCTACGCGAATGCTGCGCGGCATGTTTGGCGGCTACCCGCATGGCGATGCGATTCTCGCCACTCGTGAAATCCTACAGATCGGCATCGTAACATTCTTCATGATGCTTGCGCATTGGTCGCTGCGCGAGACCAACGTCGAAACCGCGGTAACGCGTCTGCCACGCTGGGTTGTGACCGCGGCATGGGCTTTGATGGCGTGTGCCATCATTCTCACTCAAGGAAGCAGCAATGCCTTCATCTACTTCCAATTTTAAGCGTATCCTTCGGCTGCCGCGTTTGTTCTTCCGCACACCGACGGAAGCCGAGAGCGTCCACGGCGGTCCACCGCTCGAGTTCGAGCGTCCGATTCCGCAAATTCCATGGCGCGGCATGACTGTTGTCGTCGTACTCGTGGTAATCGGTGCGGCGCTAGCCTGGGAATTCTACTGCCGCTCGATTGGTTATGGTCCGACGCTGAATGATAACGAAGATCTCTGGACCATAACGCGCCAGCGCGTGCGACCCGAATCGGTCGTTATCATCGGCGATTCCCGTGGCTGGTTCGATCTCGATCTCGACGAATTGCAGAAAGGGCTAGGCATACGCCCGGTGCAACTCGCGATGGGTGGAGGTTGCGGTTATCCGGTCCTGGCTGATCTCGCCGACGACAAAACTTTTCACGGAACGATTATCTGCAGTTTCGTGCCGCGCTTATTTTTTGCTCCGCCTGGCACACCACCAATGGAACGCGGGGAAAAAGCCGTGCGTCGGTCTCATACCCAGACGCCGGCCCAACAGGCCAGCCAATATATCGCGATGCCGTTGGAAGAACGAGTTGCACCGCGTCTTCCGCCTTACTTTGGTACTCTCGATCGCGAGCGTCGCGCCCGCATGATTGAGCAGTGCGCGCGTCCCGGCAGTGAGCTCCAGAAACGAATTCAGCAGATTTGGCTCCCACTTTTCACTCCACCTCCGCCCCCAAGTTACGTTCCAAAAGACGTATTCATGGCAAAGATGAAAGACGCGATCGAAACACGCTTTCGCGATACAGTTCGAGCGGTGGAGAAACTCCGCGCCCGCGGCGGAAAAATTGTTTTCGTTCGATTACCGGTTAGCGGCGGCCTCAAAGCGTTGGAGGATCAGACGACACCACGTAAGCAGACGTGGGATCCGTTACTACAAGGCACCCGCGCTCCCGGCATTTACTTCGAAGATTTTCCGGAGCTGGCGAGCTTCAATTGTCCTGAATGGTCGCACCTATCCGCTGGTGATTCCGTCGAATTTAGCAAACGGCTCGTCCCGCATCTTCGCGCTGCGCTAGGCATGTGACAGTCCGGACGAGCGCTCGCACCCATTTCCGACAGCCCGTTTCCGGTAGCGGCGGTCTATGACCGCCGAAGGTGTTTAGTGTTGGGTTGCTATATCCCCGTCTCATTAACACCTCGCTTCAGCGAGGTGCATAGCCGCATCTGCTACCGCAACCGCTTTAGCGGTTTACTCGTTCAGTGACAAAAAACCGCTGAAGCGGTTAGCTCCCCCAGACGTCCTTACCACCCGGCTAAAGCAGGGTGTTAATGAGAGGATCATTCGACGCTAAACCCATCCATGAGTGCCGAAGGGATCTAAGTAGCATCGGAATCGGCGCTCATAGAGCGCCGCGACAGAGAAGACAGAAGCGCATTCTAGTACCGTTCAACCGGTGAGCGGGCGGCGTTCTCTGGGCTGCGTTCGGCGGCACGTTCTTCGCCCAGAACTGCGACGCGCAATTTCCATATCGCATCATCTAGTTTTCGAAACGCACTCTGAGAAAACTTGGTTGGCGGCTGCACCCTGGTTTTGAAAGCGGCCACGCTCTCCAGCGCGCGGTTAATTTGTTTGCGTGGTAGTTTTTCGATAACTCCAAGCGCGTCCTCCGCTTTATCGATGCGATGACAGATCATGGCGAGATCGTTGCCGGCAGCAAAAGTGAGCCGCAACATTTCATCGAAACTGTATTCATTCAAAATCGCGCCCATATCCAGATCGTCCGTCATGACCAGGCCATGGAAGCCTAATTCATCACGCAGCAATTGCGTGACGACACGCTGACTGAGCGATGCCGGTGTCTTTTTCTCTTCGAAAC
>QHRJ01000051.1 GCA_003220075.1 Verrucomicrobiota bacterium | reverse complement strand
CTCAATCTTGTCTCCCCGACCATCGATCCACGGCTTTCCGGGTATCGTTGCCGGGACAAAATTGAGTCCAATTTGCAGTCCCAAATGTACGTAGAACAAACTCCTAGTGAAAGGAGTCCCCGCTTCAGCGGGGTTAAAAAGTTAATCCGAGGCAGCCCGGCGTCAACCGGATTTTCGCGATTTTTTCATTGCCGTCCCGTTCTGCCGCAAATGCGCACGGCTGAGATAATCATGAGCCACGAAAATGTCTTCTGTATGCCAAAGGAGAAGAAAGTTCGCCCGCCCCAGCACCAACGAAAACAGCCTGGTCGCCAGTACAAAATGCGGCCGCAACCGCGCTCGGGTGCCGGTCATTACACCGGCTGCGGGAAACTGCGTGAGAAAGTCGCGTTAATCACCGGTGGTGATAGTGGGATTGGCCGTGCCGTTGCGATTCTTTTCGCCAAGGAAGGTGCGGATATCGCGGTCGTCTATTTCAACGAGCACCGCGATGCCAGGGAAACAAAGCGGCTGGTCGAAGCCCAGGGCCGCAAATGCCTGTTTTTAGCCGGCGATGTTGGCCGCGAAAAGTTTTGCAGAAACGCCGTCCAAAAAGCGGCGCGCGAGTTCGGCAAGATCGACATCCTCGTCAACAATGCTGCAGAGCAACACCCGCAGGAGAGCATAACCAAGATTACGGAGAAGCAGCTCGAGCGAACTTTTCGCACCAATATCTTTTCCATGTTCTTCATGACAAAAGCTGCGCTGCGTCATTTCAAGAAGGGCGGAAATATCATCAACACTACGTCAGTTACCGCATATCAAGGCAGTCCCCAGTTGCTGGATTATTCTTCAACCAAAGGCGCGATCGTCGCTTTCACTCGGTCGTTGTCCCAAGCGCTCGCGGACAAGAAGATTCGGGTAAACGCGGTTGCGCCGGGACCAATTTGGACGCCGCTGATTCCGTCGACCTTCCCTCCCAATGAGGTGGCGACGTTTGGTTCCGATACACCGTTGGGACGCGCCGGCGAGCCGGAAGAAGTCGCCACCTGTTTTGTGTTTCTCGCTTCGGAAGATTCCTCCTACATAACCGGCCAAGTGCTCCATCCGAATGGCGGCCGTGTCGTGAATGGATAGTCCGAGCCGAACTGGCATTTCGCGCTTCGCGCGAGGTTTGCATTCGCGTTAGAGTCGCGAGGATGCAACGCAGCGATGGCCGGACACCGGATCAAATTCGCCCTATCGCTTTCGAATTAAATATTGCGCCGCACGCCAGCGGCTCAGTTCTCGTCGCGATGGGAAATACCCGCGTTATTTGCGGCGTAACGGTCGAGGAAATCGTGCCGCGCTGGATGAAAGAGCAAGGCGTTACCGGCGGTTGGCTCACCGCTGAGTATTCGATGTTGCCATATTCGACGATAACACGGAAGCAACGTGACATCGCCAAGGGAAGACTGGATGGCCGCAGCTCGGAAATTCAGCGACTGATCGGGCGTTCGCTGCGCAGCGTGATCGATTTGGAGAAACTTGGCCCCCGCACGATCTGGATCGATTGCGATGTCTTGCAAGCGGATGGTGGCACGCGCACGGCCGCTATCACGGGCGCAAGCCTGGCGGTGACGATTGCCTGCAAAAAGCTGCTGGAAGAAAAGAAGATTGCGTCCTCGCCGATGCGCAGGCTGATCGCGGCGGTGAGTGCCGGCATCGTTGAAGGAAACGCGATGGTCGATCTCAACTACGAAGAGGACAAAGCCGCCGCAGTCGATTTCAATCTGGTCGCGACCGAGGACGGCGACTTTGTAGAAATTCAGGGTTCGGGCGAAGAAGCCACTTTTACACAAGGCCAGCTGGAGGAAATGCTCGCGCTCGGCCGCAATGCCATTGCGCAGTTGATCGTGGCGCAGCGGAACGCGCTTGGTCATTCTGAGTGGGGCGAAGCGCAATCGAACGATCCCGTGGCGTCCCCTTTAAGCTCGGGCACCGGGATTCCTCCGCTTCGCTCAGAATGACAGAAAGGTGACATGAAGAAATGAAACGCGCCTTGATCACCGGGATCACCGGCCAGGATGGAAGTTATTTGGCTGATCTGTTGCTGGGAAAAGGCTACGAGGTGCATGGAATAATTCGACGGGCGAGCACCTTCAACACCGCGCGCATCGATCATCTCTATGTCGATCCGCACATTAACGGCGTCCGACTTTTTCTGCATTACGGCGATTTGGCTGACTCCGTTAATTTGGTGAAACTGCTTTATGATCTGAAGCCGGACGAAATTTATCATCTCGGCGCGCAAAGCCATGTTCGTGTAAGCTTCGATATTCCGGAATACACCGCCGATGTGACCGGCGTCGGAACCATCCGCATTCTGGAAGCGATTCGCGAAACTGGAATCCGCTCCCGTTTTTACCAGGCATCGAGCAGCGAGATGTTCGGCAAAGCGCAGGAAGTTCCGCAGACGGAGCAGACACCCTTTTGGCCGCGCAGTCCCTACGGTGTTTCCAAAGTTTTTTCCTACTGGGCGACGGTGAACTATCGCGAAAGCTACGGCCTGAATGCCTGCAACGGCATTCTTTTTAACCACGAAAGTCCGCGACGCGGCGAGACGTTTGTGACGCGCAAAATTTCGCGCGCGGTCGCGGCCATCAAGCGCGGGCTGCAAAAGGAATTATTTCTCGGCAATCTGGAAGCTAAACGCGACTGGGGGTACGCGCCGGAATATGTCGCGGGAATGTGGCAGATGTTGCAGCAGGACTGTGGCGATGATTTTGTACTCGCCACTAACGAGACACATACGGTGCGTGAGTTTTGTGAGGCCGCTTTCAGGCATGTTGGCCTAGACTGGAAGGAGTTCGTCAAACACGACCCGCGCTACGAACGTCCAGCCGAAGTCGACATCCTTATTGGCAACGCCGCCAAAGCGAAAAAGATCCTGGGGTGGGAAGCGAAGACGCGATTCAACGAACTGGTGCGTCTGATGGTGGATGCCGACATGGAATTACTCGAGCGCAAAACGGTGCGCGAGCACTTAGGCGACCAGCCATAGGCGTCGCCCAATAAAAATCGGGCTGTAGCCGCGGCGCTCTGTCGCCGCGTCCGATAAATTTGCCTCGACAGAGCGAGGCGGCTACAACGTTTCAGAATTTGTAGGGCAACCGCTCCCGGTTGCCAATCTCGAGAACTCCAGAACGGCAGGCGACGCGCCTACCCTACAACACTCAACGGGCAAGATGCCCGTTGGTCCCACAGCCAAGATGGCTGTGCTACGGAGAGGCGGCTAGAACCTAGTGCACGAACGTTCCGCCACGCCTGATCGACGCAACTTGCGTCCCGTTAGCGAGACCAGGCACAACCTCAACCAGGGGCGCAGCCACAATCGTCACCTGCGCGCCCAGTCCGACCATCTCGTAAAGTTTGATCACGTCATTAGAACTCATTCGCACGCAACCATAACTGACCGGCAATCCCAGGTTTCGTTCTTCCGGCGTTCCGTGAATGTAGATATCGCGGCCGAAAGCATTCGCGTTTTGCGGCTCCCGTCCACGTAACCAAAGAATGCGGCTAACTATCGGGTCGCGCCCGGCAGCGTTGGGTAGAACGATTTCGCCGGTTCGTATGCGATCTTTGAAGACGGTTCCTGGCGGCACTCCGGCGCCAATTTTTTGCGCGATTTCCAATTCGCCTAACGGAGTGCGATAGCTCCCCCGCCAGTCGCCGAGCCCGTATTTGGAGGTCGAGATCGGATAGATCGCAACCAATGTTTCACGATCAAGGAGCGCGAGCTTCTGGTCTTTCACGCTGATGACAACGTGATGCTGCACGTCTTTGGGCGTTGCGCAGGAGGCTAACAGGAATGCGCCCAGGAAGCAGAGGACTAGGTTGATCGGCAATTCCGCGAGCGATACGACCTGAGCTTGGAGGGGCATGCGCTGTCCTGTCCTTAATAGTCGGGCGCCGACAGCACGGCGCGCTCCCTTATTAGCAGTTGCCCTCATCCTCGATTA
>QHRJ01000050.1 GCA_003220075.1 Verrucomicrobiota bacterium | reverse complement strand
TGCCTTGATGCTGATTGCGTTCGCTTTCATCCCGAGCGCGTCGGCGATCTTCTCCTGCATCGCGGTAATGTGTGGCGAAATTTTTGGCGCTTCCGCCAAAACGGTGGCGTCAACATTTACCATTCTTGCATTTTTTTGTGCGGCGATGGTCGCAACGTGACGCAAAATTTCAATGCTGCTGATTCCGCGAATCGATTCTTCCGTGTTCGGAAAATGTTTTCCGATGTCGCCGGCACCGAGGGCGCCGAGGATGGCGTCGGCGATGGCGTGGGAAAGAACGTCGGCATCGGAATGCCCTTCGAGCCCGCGTTGGTGTGCAATTTCGACGCCGCCGAGAATTAATTTCCGGCCGCTCACCAGGCGATGCGCGTCGTAACCGATGCCGCAGCGAAACGCACTCACAGTTTCAAATCGATGATGCCGTTGGATGCGATGATGCGGTAACGATCGGGCATATCGATGCGCGGTTTCATTTCCACGGCACCGCCTGCCGTTTCCACCAGAATCCAACCGGCAGCCACATCCCACAGACTAATACCCTGCTCGATGTAGGCGTCGAATCGGCCGCACGCGACATAAGCCATGTCGAGCGCGGCGCTGCCGAGCAGCCGGCATTTGCGCGCACGATGCACCATCGTTTGCAGCAAGGGAATCCCGGCTTCGATCGTGACCCCTGTTTTGGAAAGACCGACCGAAACGATCGCCTCCGCCAAATCCGCCCGCTCGCTCACGCGAAATTCACGGTCGTTTAATTTCGGGGTCGCTCCTTTTTGCGCGGTCCAAAGTTCGTCGCGGATCGGATCAAAAATGACGCCGACGATGATTTCGGCCTGGCAGCGCAACGCGATGGAAACGCAAAAATGCGGAATGCCGTAGTAATAATTTACCGTTCCGTCGAGCGGATCGACCACCCATTGAAATTCGCTCGATTGATCGCCGACGATTCCCTCTTCGCCATAGAGTGCGTGTTGCGGAAATTCTTTGAGCAACGATTGCGTGATCAATTCTTGGGCGCGGACATCGATTTCAAGTTTAATATCGTGCTTGGTGGATTGATTCACCTGCATCGGTTTCTCGAAATTGTGCCGGAGCATTTTCCCGGCGGCGCAGGCCGCTTTGACGGCGGCGTCGAGATAATGCTTCATGAGAGATTAGCTCGCACAAAGAGGACGAAGTGCACCAGGAAAACAGCGTTGTAACTGTCGCCGTCTCTGGCGGCAGAGGTGTGGATCAATAAAAAACCGGGAGGAGAAATTAAATTCTCCTCCCGGGTTAACGTTTGGGTTTTGGCTCCGAAAAGTTTCGAAGCCGTGAAGCGCACTAATGCGTTAGTGCTTCTTTTTCTTCGCTGATTTTTTCTTGGCCGCTTTCTTTCTTTTTGCTGGCATCGACTATTCCCCCCTTTCAATCCGCAATCGCGGTGGGTCTGTGAAGGGTTTGAGAAACTTCACTTACGAGTTCATTCATCCTCAGAATTTTTTTGTCAAAACTTTTTTCGCGTTTGCACAAAATATTTTCACGAGTTGGCGCGCGATCATTTTCTTGGAAGCGCGCGAAATTTTTTCGCTTTCGCCGCCCCGCGAAAAAATCGTGACCGCATTTTCATCACTTTCCATCCCGATGTTGGGATCACTTACATCGTTTGCCACCATCATGTCGCAATTCTTCGTAGCAAGTTTCGCGCGAGCATGTTCTTCCATGTCATTTGTTTCCGCGGCGAAACCAACCACGAAAAAATTTCGGGATCGCGGAAGCGATTTCAAAATGTCGCGCGCCGGAATGAGCTCGAGCGAAAATTTCTTATCGCGTTTTTTGATTTTCTGTTCCGTCACGCGCGCCGGTTTGTAATCCGAGACCGCGGCGCACATCACCAGCACATCGCAATCACGCACCGCGGCCTGCACTGCATCATGCATTTCATCGCTCGTGATCGCCCTCACCAATTTCGCACCGGCCGGTGGCGATGGATTTACCGGCCCGGAAATGAGAACGACTTCGTGATTCGCTTCGATCGCGGCCGCCGCGATGGCATATCCCATTTTTCCCGAAGAACGATTGCTCAGGAAACGAACCGGATCGATCGGCTCGCGCGTCGGTCCGGCCGTGATGACAAACTTCACGCGATCAATCGATCGTGCCGACGCACGAGAAATTCGGCGCGAAAGGCGATGTCCTCCACTTTCCAAAGACGGCCAAGGCCTTCGTAACCGCAGGCGAGCATGCCTGCTTCCGGACCGATGAATTCCAGTCCGCGCGATTTTAATTTCTCCACGTTCTCCTGGGTCACGGCGTTCTCCCACATTTTTCCGTTCATCGCCGGCGCGATCAGAATGGGGGCGCGCGTGGTCAGCGCGATGGCGGTCAGCGGATGATTCGCCAGACCGTGAGCGAGTTCGGCGATGACGTTTGCGGTTGCGGGTGCAATTAGAAGCAAATCAGCGTTATCCGCGAGCTCGATATGACCAGGCCGCCAATTTTCTTTCTCGTCGAAGAAACTCGTCATCACCGGATTTTTCGAAAGCGTTTGTAACGTCAACGGGGTGATGAATTCGGTTGCGTCATTTGTCATCACCACAAAGACATTGTGGTTTTGTTTCACCAGCAAACTTGCCAGCTCGGCTGATTTGTAGGCGGCGATCGAACCGGTCACGCCAAGTATGATCGATTTTTGATCCCTGGTTTTCGATTTTGGATTGGCTGCCATGTCGCGTTACGCGGCAAATATCGCGCGTATATTTACTCTGTCATCCCGAGCGAAGTCGAGGGATCCCGTCGCGAACCAAAAACCTTCATTTGCTCTTCAATGCGTACATTTCCTCAAACAAGTCGCGCCATTCAGGATTGACCTGTGCAATTAAGGCTTCCTTTTTCTCTCGGCTCCATCTTTTCTCGCGCGAGATTGCGGACCCGGGATCGGGGAATGGCTCGTAGTAAATTAGCCTGTGCACATTATACCGCTTCACAAAGGCACTGCCGCGCCCGAGTGAATGCTCGCTTCCGCGACGCGCCAAATCATTCGTTACACCGATGTATAGGACGGTGTGACGATCCGGATTCGTGAGAATGTAAACGAAATAGTTTTGTGCTTTCACTACCTTCTTGGTTGCGCCCCGGGGATCCCTCGACTTCCCTCGGGATGACAACCGTTTTATTGCAAAATCAACCGCCGGCTCAGAATGCGTTCCGCTCCCATGATCTGGCGGAATTTCTGCAAATCTTCCTCCATCGATTTGCTGATAATGGTGTAGCGGTAATCGCGCCAAAGCTTCATTTCGCGCGCGGCCGTCTTCAAACGTGCCTCGATTTGTTGCACCGTTTCGGTGCCGCGTTTCGTTAGACGCCGCCGCAATTCTTCAAGATTTGGCGGCATGATGAAAACGTCAGTCAATGCGTCTCGCACAAAAGGATCGCCGCAGTTGCGAATGGCGGCCGCGCCCTGAGTATCGATGTCGATCAAAACATCGACGCCCTTTTTCAAATTATCGATCAAAGGTTGTCGCAGTGTCCCATAGTAATGCTCGTGCACCTTGGCGTGCTCGAGAAACTCGCCCGCCTTCATTCGCGCAAGAAAATCATCTGTGGAAAGAAAGCGGTAATCTTCGCCGTCGATCTCCCCCGAGCGTGGCGGACGGGTGGTGCAGGAAACGGAATAAACGAAATCGGGCGTTTGGCGAAGGGCGTCGCACAACGTCGTCTTACCGGCGCCCGATGGCGCGGAGACAACAAATAAAATTCCGTAACGCGAAAATTTGTTACTCAAGGTTTTGCACCTGCTCGCGAATTTTCTCCAGCTCGGTCTTGCACGCCACTACTCGCTGCGCGATGTCGGCGTCATTCGCCTTTGCCCCGAGAGTGTTGAACTCGCGAAAAATTTCCTGAACGATGAAT
>QHRJ01000049.1 GCA_003220075.1 Verrucomicrobiota bacterium | reverse complement strand
CTCGAACGGCTCGTGGTCTTCTTCCGGGCGCTTTTGCACCCCCATCACGACGTCGCCGTACATTTGGATAAAGCGGCGATAACAATCCCAGGCGAAGCGTTCGTTTTTCGTGGCCCTCGCCACCGCCAGCACGGTCTCGTCGTTGAGTCCGAGATTAAGAATTGTGTCCATCATTCCCGGCATGGAATCGCGCGCGCCGGATCGGACCGCCACCAGCAACGGCATCGCTTTGGTGTCGCCGAAGGTCGTACCCATAATCCGCTCCATCCGGCGAATCCCTTCCTCCACTTCCGCCTGCATTGTCTCGGGATAACTGCGGTGATGCGCATAGAAATAGGTGCAGACTTCGGTCGAAATGGTGAAACCTGGCGGTACCGGCAGTCTGATTCGTGTCATTTCGGCTAGGTTCGCGCCCTTGCCACCGAGCAAGGGCTTCATCTTTCCATTCCCGTCGGCTTTGCCCTCGCCGAAGTAATAAACAAACTTCGCCGCTTCGGCTTTGGAAGCCGGCTTTCGTTTTGTGCGATGGCTGGAGGCCGGTTTGGCGGCGGCGCGGCGTGAAGCGGAAGATTTTCGAGCCATGAATTAAGAGATTGATGACCGAGCGCGGCAAAGTAATTCCCCGACTCGACGTGTCAACGCACACCCGCTCAGCGCCGCGCGTCAGCTCGAATCGTAAGGAATCTTATGCCGGCGCGTGCTCAGTTGCGGCCAGCACATCGTCGATGGCGGCAGTGAACTCGTTCGTCCCGGTGCTCGGGACGATGATGGTATTTCGCCGGCCATGGGCTTCCTCGGTAATGCGAAGGAATCTGCCCCGATCGTTCTCGCGGAATTCCACGTAGAAGTGCTTCCGCTCGATCTGGACCTCCTTCGCTTCGATAATATGGTCCATGCCGGGGCGGAGTGTGGCAGGATTCGAGCGGTAGGGGAAGCAAAAAGTTTGCCTAAATTTCACACTCCAAACGGGTAATGTCTGGCCTCCTGCTGATCACTTGCGACCTTTGCGCTGCGCACGATGCGGGCCTGGTCGTAAATCGGCGATCGCAAAATCAATTTGTCGCTTGAATTGATCCACCCGCGCAACATGCACCCGTAATTTGTCGCCCACGGCGAAGCTGCGGCGTCTTTGCCGGCCGATGAACCGGCGTTGGGCTGGCGAGAAAACATAGAAGTCATCCGCCAATGTTGAGACATGGATCAAACCGGTGAGCAAAATCTCCGGCAGCTCGACCAAAAGTCCGTAATTGCGTACGTCGATTACCACCGCGTCGAAGACCTGTGGATTGCGTGCCTCCAGTTCTGACTCGAAGAATTCCAGCTTCTTCATTTTGACAGCGTCAATTTCTGCCTCGGCTGCATTGCGTTCGGTCGCCGAAATGTGATCAGCGATGCCTGAGAGCTGGGTCATCGCTCGCGAGGTTCGGCGCGCGAGATCGCGATCGGCCAACGCGCGATGCACCTCGAGATCAGCATAACGCCGGATTGGACTGGTGAAGTGGGTATAGTTCGTCTTTGCGAGGCCATAATGACCCAACGGCGTCGTGGCGTAGCGTGCGCGCTTCAAACTCTTGAGCAGCGCGATCTTGAGCGGATGCTCTTCCGCCGTTCCCGTAATGGCGGCGAGTAACTTTTGCACCTCAGCACGGTGGGTCAGATCGCCCACCCGAATTCCATGCGCCAGAACAAATTCACGAAATTCGCCCAGCCTTTCCGACTCCGGATTTTCGTGTACGCGATAGATTGTCGGAATCCCGCGGTTTTTCAGCTCACGCCCCACGGCCTCGTTGGCGGCCAGCATGAATTCTTCGATCAATTGGTGCGATTCATCATTCTCAACCCGCTCAAATCGAATCGGTTTTCCTTTTTTATCGACGACAACCTTTACCTCAGGCATGTCGAGGTCGAGTGAGCCATGCTCGAAACGCTTCTTCCGCAATAACGCCGCCAGTTTCCACGCGGTATGCAAACGCTCGCCCAGTTCATCGCGGGCCGGACTCTTTAAAATCGCGAACGCCTTCTTATATGTAAGGCGGTGCGCGCTGCGGATCACGGTTCGAGCAAAACGGGTCTGCCGCATTCGGCCATTGCGATCGAATTGCAGGAAGACCGACTGCGTCAATCGGTCCACGTGCGGATTCAAGCTGCAAACGCCGTTGCTCAACCGTTCGGGCAACATCGGAATCACCCGGTCCGGCAGATAAACGCTGTTACCGCGGCGCTGCGCCTCGCGATCGAGCACGCTGCCGGGCCGCACGTACGCGCTTACGTCAGCGATGTGTACCCCAAGTTCCCAGCCGCCTTTGATTTCTTCGACGTGAATGGCGTCATCAAAATCGCGCGCGTCGTCTGGATCGATGGTGACGATAAATTGACCGCGTAAATCCTCGCGGCCATTGATGGCATCAACGGTCACAGTTTCGGGAATTGCGGATGCTTCCTCGAAAATGGCGTGCGGGAACTCGACTGGCAGATGGTATTTCCGGATGATGGAGAGGATGTCCACCCCCGGCGCGGTGCGCGGCCCGAGCAGCTCGATGATTTTTCCTTCCGGATTGACGTGACGGGATTCCCAGGCCTCGAGTCGAACCACGACTTTGTCACTGAGCCTCGGCTGACGGCCATTAATTGACGATGGCTGCACATAAATGTTGTGAACGAGCCGTGGATCGTCCGGCACGACATAGAAGAAATTGCGCGTTTGTTGCAGGGTTCCGACGATCGTCTCGTTCGCGCGGGTCAGAATCCGGATAACGCGGCCCTCTGCCCGTGGCGTGCGCGCCCGCGAAAATTCCGGGCCACGAATGATGCGGGCGACGACACGATCGCCGTGCATGGCAGTGCCGGTGTTTTCCGCCGCGATAAAGAGATCGGATTGTCCGGCTTTCTCGTTGGTCAGAAAGGCGTAACCGGCCTCATGCACGCTCAAAGTTCCGGTGACGAGATCGGCTGCGTCGGGCAGGACGTACCGATTTTTTCGAATGCGCGCGATTTCGCCTTCCTGTTCCAAATCACGGAGGGCGCGGCGGACTTCGTTCCGTCGCGCTGCGCCATACCCGAGCGCGTCCGCGATTTCGATTTTATCTAGTGGCCGATATTTCGGTTCCCGAATGAGCCGCAGAATCTCTGAACGCAAATCTTGATCCGTTGTTCTCTTTTTGCCTGCCATCGCGACGCAACGTTGCGTTGTTCCTCGTTAGTCTTCCAGCGCGATCTTTAATGGATAGACTCCAGCGAGGATTTATGGAGCCGCGAGTGTGTTGCGTGGCGAGCAAATCTGGGGAGCGCACGCGCCTCGCGTGCTGGCGATGGCGCCCTCGCCATCGCGAACTTTTCCTTCCCGAGCATTGCGGCGATGCGCCGCTATGAGCACGCGAGGCGCGTGCACTCCCCAGAGAAAATGGCGTCGTCGTTAGTCATATTCAGCCGCGACCCGTCCTCATCCACCGGCAGGACGCCCGACGGCAGAGATGCGTATACTTCTCTATCCTTGACCGCGTGCTCATGCGGCCAAAAATTGCATGAATGAAACCGATATGGCTCTCGCTCGCGATTTTTCTTGGAGTGATTCTTAATATGAATGCCGCTTCCTCGATCTCGATCA
>QHRJ01000048.1 GCA_003220075.1 Verrucomicrobiota bacterium | reverse complement strand
AATGCAACCGTCCGCTTCCTCTTCAATCAAAGGTAACGCCAGGGTGTCGCGATAAAAGGCGACGGTCTGTTCGTATGTGTGGGCCGGGCATTTGATCGCGATGTTGGCGCCGCCGGAAAACTGCGGGCCGTGAACGTTCGCTACCATGACGCCGAGATGTTAAACCCGCGGGCGTCGGACACAACCGTTGAGCTTGCTGGCGGCTCCGTAGAGACTCCGTCGAGCCGCCGGGTCCTTCGAGCCTCTTCTTATCGGGTCATCCGCGTAATCCACGCGGCACCCGCTTACAATTGCGCCAGGATTTTCTGCGCGACTTGTTTCGCTTTTTCCAGCGCTGCTGCTTCGTCCGCGATTCCGCCAATGCCGATGGTGATGAATGACCTTCCTTTGACGACGTAAAGCATGATCACGTTAGGGGGTAATCCATTCTCTGGCGCGCCATTGAACATGCCCGCTTTGTCGCCCAGGCCCTCGATCACTTTCATTTTCCCGCCACTGGACGCGATCTGATCAAATTCGGTTAGTGGATCGACAGTGCTTTCAGTTGCCTGGCGAACGCGCAACAGAAGCGAACGGACGGACTTCGTGCCGTAATAATTGCACTTCGAATAATAGCCGTCCTTTCCGTTGGCATTTAGCGGAGCGGGATTTCGCACTAACTCGCCCAGAATTTTTTCGGCCTCCGCTTTCGGAACGATTGCCGAAACATCTAGCGGTTTCTCCGCGGCCAGCAATGAGATCGTTAGCAGGCTAACGATCACGCCGGCCAAGCACAATCCCGCGCGCATTTTCTAGCTCCCGCCAGATCCGGTTCCCCCCGGTTGCGTCATCGCCACCGGATCGAGCGCGCCCTCAAGGTCGTTTTCCAGCAGCACCTTTTTCTCACGGCAAATTTCTCGCACAGTTTTGCCCGTTCGCGCGCTTTCCTTGGCGATCTCGGCCGCGCGATCGTAGCCGATTTTCGGTGCCAGACTCGTCACCATCGCCATCGAGAGCTCGACCAGCTCGCGACAACGTTCTTCGTTTGCTTCAATCCCCACCACACATTTCTCGGTGAAAGCGTCAGCCACGTTTCCGAGCAGCCGGATCGATTCCAGAATGTTGTGCGCCATCACTGGCATCATCACATTCAGCTCGAAATTTCCATTCGCACCCGCCCAGGTGACAACCGCGTCATTTCCGAAAACTTGTGCGCACACCATCATCATCGATTCGCACAAGACCGGGTTCACTTTCCCGGGCATGATCGAGCTGCCCGGTTGCGTCGCCGGTAATTGAATTTCGCCAATCCCGCAGCGTGGCCCGCTGCCCAGCCAGCGAATGTCGTTGGCGATCTTGAATAGACTCGTGGCAATCGTTTTTAACTGACCGCTCGCTTCCACCACCGCGTCCTTGCTGCCTTGCGCTTCGAAATGATCGCGTGCTTCGAAAAATTCGATCCCGGTGCGCTGATGCAAATGCCGCATCACTTTCGCCGGAAAATCCGGATGCCGATTTAGTCCCGTGCCCACTGCCGTCCCGCCGAGCGCAAGCTCGCGCAAAACCTCGATCGCTTTTTCAGCGCGCATTTTTCCATATTCTACCTGCTGGGCGTAGCCACCGAATTCCTGGCCCAGCCGCACCGGCGTGGCATCCATCAGATGGGTGCGCCCGATTTTGATGATGTCGTGAAATTCTTTCGCCTTGCCCGAAAGCGCACTCCTTAATTTTTCCAGCGCCGGCAGCAGACAGTCTTGCAATTGTTCCGCCGCGCTCACGTGAATGGCCGACGGAATGACGTCGTTACTAGACTGCCCCATGTTGACATGATCATTCGGGTGGACCAGCTCGCGCGAACCGATCGGCTTGCCGGCCAATTGCGCACAACGATTGGCGATCACCTCATTCGCGTTCGTGTTCGTGCTTGTGCCGGACCCAGTCTGAAAAATGTCGAGCGGGAAATGCTGGTCAAGTTTGCCCTCAATCACCTCTTCCGCCGCCTGAACGATGAAGGCGGCACGATGGGCGTCGAGTAGACCAAGATCGTGATTGGCCTGGGCTGCGCCCCATTTGATCAAACCGAGCGCACGAATGAAGGGGCGGCTGAATCGATAACCGCTCACCGGAAAATTCAAGACCGCACGCTGGGTCGACGCGCCATAAAGGGCATCTTTCGGTACGGCCATCTCGCCCATCGAATCTTTTTCGATGCGCGTTTCGACGCTTTTCATCGCGCGTAGTTCGAGGAAAAGCGCGATTCGGCAGGATCGATCGCGCCATTTCCATTAAGCTCGCCCGCTTTGCGGAAAACGGTGATGAACATTGGCGGAATATTTTGCAGGAAATATTCGGACTCGGACTCAGGCGCAAAATCGGTCGCGTGCTGGCGCAGTTCGTTTGTCACCTGATAAATGATGAACCCGCCGCCGGGAGCAAGAGCGTCGTGCGTTTGCCGCAGGAGATCGCGTTTCTTTTCGATCTCCAAAATACTGAAGGGAATTCCTGAGATAATGTAATCGCAATAGGCGATGCCGCGTTGCGCCAGTTCCGAACGAACGGTTGCGGCGTTGGCGTTGATCACTCGCACGCGCGGGTCGTCGGCGAACTGCCGGGCCAGGTCGCGCGAAAAAGCCGGATCAAGTTCAAACAAAAGTAACTGTGCATCCGGTCGCATCCGTTGCGCCAGGGCACGCGAATGCACCCCTTCTCCCGGGCCGTACTCGGCAATTACCCGCGCTCGATCAAAATCGATCTTGCTTGCGACTCGCTCGACCAGCGCTTGCGAGCTAGGCATGATCGAGGCGATTTGCAGCGGGCGTTTCAGGAACCGCTTGAAAAAAAGGACGCTCATCGCGAATTCGAATAGTTCACCGCGGCATTTCGCTTGTCCAGCAGCGAAAGCGGGTGATCCCCGATTGCCTCCACCCTGCGGGGAAAGGGAATTTTGGCCTTCCCGCAAAAGAGGGTTTGACATTGATTCTAGTCTTTATAATCATGAAATCGTGAATAAATCTTGCGTGAGCAGGCGCAAGTTGATGAATAGGACGCATGCATAACCTGCTTACCGTTAAGGAAACCGCCAAATATCTCCGAATTCCACTTCCTACGGTTTATTATCTGGTGCAGCGCGGGCAGCTGCCCGCGATTCAAATCGGTGGTCGTTGGCGAAACAAAAAAAATGCGCTCGATAAAGATATCCTCAAGGAGGAGAAGTCCGGGCAACCCACGGTGCTCGTCGTCGATGATGACGAGAGTTTGCAAAATCTGTTTAAACTCTTCCTCAAGAAAATCGGCTTTAGCCGCGTCGTCGTTGGCACGGTCAAGGAAGCGATCGCCGCGCTGGAGAAACAAAAATTCGATCTCGTCTTTCTCGATCTCAAACTTCCCGATGGTCCCGCCGATGACGTCTACGATTTCGTCAAGCGGGAACAACCGGATTGTCCCATCATTATCATTACCGGTTACCCCGATAGCGAAATGCTCGATCGCATTCTGGCGAAGGGGCCAATCACGGTTCTGAAAAAGCCGCTCAAGACCGAGCAACTGCAACAAACGGTAAGAATTCTCGGCCACAAAGACGCAATCAAATTGGCCGCGTAACTGGTTCGCGTCACCGCTGCACCGTCATCCCGAGCGCAGCCGAGGGATCCCGCGGCGTATCGGTAAGCTTACGTTGTGATTGCCGTGTTGTAGCTGCCGCTGTCCTCAGCGGCAGATGCTCCTAATTCGCCAGCGCTCCCACCGCATTTGCGCGGCACGGTGCCCGATGCCGGTAATGCGGCAAACGTTCCATTCAAATAACAAGGAACGATCGGGACATTCGCTCCCGACACCAGCCGTCCCAGCCCGGGTTTGAAAGTCGCCATCGCGCCGGTACGAGTGCGCGTTCCTTCCGGAAATAAAATGTAAACAGAGCGGCCTTGCAGCAATCGTTCACGCAAATCTTCGAGGGAATGTGCGCCGCAATTTTTTCGCCAGATCGGCAACGCGTTCATGAATGCAGTCGCGAAAATCGACGAAGCGCGTTTCGTAAAAAAGGTGTCGCCGGCCGCGATCGGGAAAACCGCGCCTACAAATCGTAAAGGCAAAATTCCGCCCAGAATGATGGCATCAAGATGACTGGCGTGGTTCGCCACCAAAACAAACGGCGGGCGCTTCGGCAAATTTTCGCGGCCGCGGATTTTCAATCGATGCGCGATGGCAAGATAAAGCCGCGTGATTGATCGCCAAAGGAAACAGGAGATCGCACTCTCCAATCCCACTTCGCGACGCAGGCTCAGTCGCCGCTGTTCCGCGCTCAATCCGAAATCATGCGCTGGTTCGAAGCGCCACTCTTCCATCGTTAACCGCCGCCGGTAAAGATCCGCGTTGGCTGATCGAGCCCGAAGCCACGAAAAAATCCGATGTAATGAAAGACTGCGGGCGCGACCAGCAACATGCTATCGAAACGATCGAGCAATCCGCCGTGGCCCGGAATCAATGCTCCCATGTCCTTGATCCCAATATCGCGCTTGATTGATGACACCATCAGATCGCCGAATTGTCCGGACACGCTCACGATCAAACCCAGCCCGATCAATTTCACCGGGGTATCGACCCCCGAACCGGCGAAAACAAAATGGCCAACGGTCGAAACCAGCGTGGTGGTCAATACCAGCGCGCCGAGCGCGCCGCCCAATGTTTTGTTTGGGCTGGTCTGCGGCGTAATTTTGCGGTGCCCAAAAGTTTTGCCGGTGATGTAGGCAAAGACATCGTTCAATTCCACCGTCAAAATGATTAGCATCACAATCGGACGAAAATCGGCGTCGTTCGCCATGTAACCAAGATGACCGAGGCAAAGGCCGAACAACAAAAAACCAAGGACCCCAAGTCCAACCCGCTGGGTATAACCGCGCGGTTCATCGCGCAGAATCGCAACCATCGCCAACAGCACCATAGTGAGCGGCGGAATCGCGACAAAGAATCCGTACCAACGATCCGCGATCGCGAAGGTGGTCGCAATGATGCCAAGCACCACCACGATGCTGAGGGAGCGGTAACGGAAAAATCCGGTAGCACGGGCGAATTCGCGATAACAAAGGACACTTAAAATCGCGACCGCTAAAATTGTCCAGGCGGCGCCAAGCAAAACCGGGCCGAGCAGCAACGGGGTCATTACTGCCCAGGAAACAACGCGCTTCACCAGTTCGTCGTGCAACTTGTCGCTGGTGCGTCCGCGAGCGTGCAGCAACCAAATGATCACGGTCGCGATTAAGAGTGCGGCGATGACCGCGATCGTGATCCAGAGCGTCACTGGCGAATCGAACGCGTGCCGAAATCCGAAGAGTCTCTCGCGGGCGATTGGATCCATCTCAGCGATGTCGCAGCGTCGCGCTGATTCGTTGCAACCGGCGAACTGCGGTGATGATACAGCCGGCAATAATTAGCCAGAGCGCGAACATCGGAACCTGCCAATCAGTCGCGCCGGGGACAATGGCGCAAGCGATGGAAGCGAGAGTGACCGTGGCCATACGTTGTTGCTTCGCCATCGGCCCACAAAATTCCTGGTGTGCGCCTGCGACTTTTCCCTGTGCCCGCAAATACGCGAGAAAGATCGCGAAGATAGTGGCGACGAAACCAAGCAACGGGTCCGATCCGGCGGCGTAACCGAAGCCAATTAATGTTCCGGCATCGCTCACCCGATCGGGAATTTCGTTGAACAACTCGCCGACCGGTGACGCCACCTGACGCAGAACCGCAACCATGCCGTCGTAAAGATTGGCCAGCAGTCGCAATTGGACGAGAACCGCGCCGCCCAACCAAAAAATCCACGGATGCGAAATGCCCGAGGTTTCGAAGAACATGATGCCGGCGGCAATGCCACAAAGCATTCCAACGATCGAAATCGCGTTTGGCGTTGCGCCGCGACGCGCCAGCCAGCGGGCGATTTGCTCTGAAATTTTCCAACTGCGCGACGCGAGCGGGCGTCGATCCCCGATTTGATACGAATCCATCAGCGTCCCAGTAGGTACATTCCCGCGATCAGCAGAGCGAAGCCGGCGAAATGCGGTGCGCGAATCGGTGTGCCATAAGCGAACCAGGCGATGATCGCGGCGAAAATAAAGGTGCTGGCGTAAATTGGGTACAACACTGTTAACGCGCCGCCACGTTTGAATGCCGCGACGAAGAGCACCATCACCGCGACGTAGCAAATCACACCGCTGAAAAGACGCGCATTAAAAATATAACTGGCGAGCGTGCTGTCCGTTCGTTCGGCGCCGGATTTGTAGAAGAACTGACCGAGAGCGCCCAAAAAAGCAGCGATGATGAAGAGCACGATGGCGAGAGGCGACGTTCTCACGGAGTCATGCGAGCGTAACGGGTTTCTCAAGTCGAGCGCAAACGCGCGGTCAATCTTGACTGATTACCGATCACCATTCACTTACATGTCTGCTACACCGCGCGGTTAGCTCAGTGGTAGAGCACTACCTTGACACGGTAGGGGTCACTGGTTCGAACCCAGTATCGCGCACCATCTGCAATCGATTCGAAAACTCGGACGATATAATTATGAGCGCCCCAGCGTCAGAGCGTTCCACGCTCGAGCGGCACATTTCGGTGTGGAGGAGGCTAATTTCTAATTTCTTTTCGTCAATCCCGTGATTTTCTGGAGGAGTGAAAAAACAATCTCGCTCCGCCGCCTTTGGTAAACTGTCAACACCGCTCGTTGCCGACGCTGCACTCCGCCTGAAGATTGCGTTCCGAATTGCGCCTCCCGGCATTAAGCCTGTGGTTCCTGGCGCTCGAATCGCCGGTGACGCGCGACCGGCCCAACACTTCGGCAGCGTAGATGTTTTTCTGGAAGCGATGCAATATAGCCAACCGGGCAACGTTTTGGTAATCGATAATGGCGGCCGGATGGATGAAGGCTGCATCGGCGATTTGACCACCCTGGAAGCGCAAGTGTCCGGTTTGGCAGGGATCGTGGTCTGGGGCGCCCATCGCGATACTCCCGAGCTTCGACAGATCGGCTTTCCCGTTTTCAGTTACGGCGCGTGGCCCTCTGGCCCGCAGCGCCTCGACCCGCGCGACGAATCAGCCCTCCGGCGCGCTCGCTTCGGCGATTTCGAAGTGCAAGCGAGTGATGTCGTTTT
>QHRJ01000047.1 GCA_003220075.1 Verrucomicrobiota bacterium | reverse complement strand
TAAACCTTCGGCCAGTAGTTGCCTGACGATTCGCCAGCGCGACGCGCCGAGCGCGAGACGCAATGCGATCTCTTTCGACCGGGCAGTCCCGCGAGCGAGCAACATGTTGGCGAGATTCAAACAAGCGATCAGCAATACCGCGCCTGCCATCGCCATGAGCAATGTTCCGATCAATGTTATCGGGCCATCGTCTTCCGGCGACGTGCTTAGACTGAAACGCGACGGTTTTTGGATTTGCACTTCGCGCTGAAACTCGATGTCGGTCTGCATGGCGCTGAAGCGCTGTGAGACGACCGCCATGCGCGATTTCGCGCTCTCGATCGTGAGGGCGGAGCGCAGGCGACCGACAAGATTAAGCGCGTAATTTTTTGGATTAGCCAGATCGTGCATCGATTCCGAATCGCCGAAGGCGGAGCCGAGCTGCGCGCGCATCCCGAGCGGGACCCACACATCCGGCGCGATCAACGCGCTCGCACCACAAAATCCTTCCGGTGAAATGCCGATCACGATGTAAGGTTGGCCGTTGATCTGCAATGTGCTGCCGACGAAATCGGCGCGGCCGCCCTGGCGTTTCCAAAATCCGTAGCTGGCTACGACGACCGGGCTGTTGGCGTTCGGTCTACATTCTTCAGCGTTGTAAAAGCGACCGCGGAACGGGTGCACGCCCATCATCGAGAAATAGTTTTCCGAAGTTAGGAAGGCGAAACTCCGCCGCATCTCATGATCGCGTCCGATGCCGGCAACGGCGAATTCGAGTGCGGCCAGATCGGCAAAAACTTCTCCGTTGTTCTCGCGCATATCGCGAAATTCATTGTAGGAGAACTGGCGATAATCATGGTTCGCGTTCTGTCGGCAATTGAAAACGTTCACCACCTCGTTAGACCGGACCGGCACCATCGGACGCAGCACCACGCCATTGATCAAAGCGAAAATTGCTGAGTTCACTCCGATGGCCAAGGCCAGCGTTAGTACTGCTATCGCGGTAAAGCCCGGCGACTTTAGTAGTTGTCGCAAAGCAAACTTGAAATCTTGAATCATAATCTGCGCCCTAGGGTTGCGTTTTCAGTGAGATGCGGTCACGGGCTGTTTGGATTCAGATAATTGTTGCTATTTGACCGAGGCCTCAAAAAACGGTCATTTTCGTCGTGTTAGCTAAGAGGCTATGTCAGTCAAGTTTGATTGCCTGCGACTGGCGACCAGCTTTTTTCTGGGACCGGAGCTTGTAGGGCAGGCGCTCCCGCCTGCCGTGTTGAATCGGTTCAGCAAGCGACACGCTTGCCCTACAAATTCGACAACACGAACGGTAGCGATGGAAAAATTCAATCCAAGAAAGCCGCGTAATCTGCGGTTAAGAACTTGGTTGCGTGTTCTCATCTGCTACATTACAGTATCTCAGGTGAGAATATGGCGACAACTTTCAAACGCGGGCAGGCAATTACGTCGGTTCATCAGCATATCGCGCGGATTCAGGCCGGCCTGAGCTATCACGCGGTGGAGAACTTACAGAGGGCTCTTCATGTTCCATTGGAAACGATGGCGAGCGTGCTCGGGATGTCGCGCGCGACGCTGCATCGGCGCAAAAATCAAGGCAGGATTGACCAGAACGAATCGGAAAGACTGGTGCGTTACCAGCAATTGCTGAAAAAGGCGGAGGACGTTTTTGGCGACGCGGCGAGCACGCGAGAGTGGTTGACCCATAAACAACCCGGGCTCGGCGGCGCGGTGCCGCTGGATTTTGCCAGGACAGAGATTGGCGCGCGCGAAGTGGAGAATCTGTTAGGCCGGATCGAGTACGGCGTTTATTCCTGATGGCCGACATTATCGGTTGGCGCATCGCTAAACAAAAACACGCTAGGTCGGCTTTTTCCGGGGAAGGGGCGCGTATCTTTGAGGGGCGGTGGAATTCCGCGGGTGCGCGAATGGTTTATTGCAGCGAACATCTTTCGCTGGCCGCCTTGGAAATTCTTGTGCACACCCAACCGGTCACGATTCGGGATAAATTTCGCGTCTTTCGCGTCAGTTGGGGCGGAAAGATGATGGCCACGATTGATTTGAAGGAACTGCCGAAAGGCTGGAACGCCCAACCGCCTAGTTCGAGTTCAAAGAATATTGGCGACGAATGGGTTCGCTCGGGTCGTTCCGCGGTTCTGGCAGTTCCGAGTGTCATTGTGCCATCTGAGAGAACCTTTCTCCTCAATCCCAAGCATCGAGACTTTGGCAAAATTAAAATCAAAGACACCGGAAGTTTCTATCTCGATCCGCGCCTGCGCTAACAAATTGTAAAGCAAGCGCTCCCGCTTGCCGTTCTCAAGGAACGGCGATCTTCAGATTGCCGTAGCGGTTTGGAAAGCGCCGCTCCTTGGCAAACGCGGCTCGACGGGGTTCTCCCCTACCGAGAATTGATTGTCTGGCCACTGGCAGTTGTTCTCCAGTCAAACACTGCGCTAACCGGCGATTTTCTGCCACCTAAGCTCGCTTTTCCATCGCGACCGAATCGACAAGAAGGCAGTCCTGCTCAATATGAAATCGTGAAAATAATCGCCTTAGCCGTCGTTTTTCTTACCTGCTACGGGGTTGCCTTGGCCCAAGCACCATCTGCCACGCTCGCCGGCACACGGCCTTCTACCTCGCCCACGCCCGAAACTGCGAATCCGCCGGGTTCGCCCACAACGGATACGGCGTCTCCATCCGCTGCATTGTCTCCCGCTCCGGAGACCACCCCTCCGAAGTTGACCGACATTCTCTTTAAGAATTTCAAGGCGCGGTCGATCGGCCCGGCGGCGATGGGCGGCCGGGTGTCGGATATCGCGATTGATCCACGAAATCCGGCGGTTTTTTTCGTCGGCCTTTCGACCGGCGGCTTGTTTAAGACCAATGACAATGGCGTGACTTTCGATTCCGCTTTCGACAAGCAACCGGCGCAGTCAATCGGCGCGGTCGCAATCGCACCGAGCGATACCGATATCGTGTGGGTTGGGACGGGCGAACCAACCGACCGCAATTCGGCGGAGTGGGGGAATGGGGTTTATCGTTCCGGCGATGGTGGAAGCACGTGGCAACACGTTGGGCTCGATAGCAGTGGCGCGATTGGGCGCGTGCTGGTTCACCCGAAGAATCCCGACACGGCCTATGTTGCCGCGCTCGGAAATCTTTGGGCAGACGGGGGTGACCGGGGTTTGTTCAAAACGACTGACTCGGGAAAATCTTGGAAATCCGTCCTGAGCGCGCCTGCTTCACAAAGCGCGCGCGTGGGTTGCGTCGATGCCGCGCTGGCGCCCGATAACCCGGAGATAATTTATGCGGCACTTTATGGGCGACGCCGGACACCGTGGAGTTTCGCTTACGGTATTTCTGCGACAAACGGCGAAGATGTTGGCGGCATTTTCAAGAGTACCAACGGCGGTGGAACATGGAAAAAATGCAGCAACGGTTTGCCGACGCTGACGGGAAAGATCGGCCTCGCGGTCACGGCGATTAATCCCAAAATCGTGATGGCAGTGGTGCAGAGTGATGAAGGCGGCACGAACGATTTTACCAATATTCACAGCAAACGCGGCGGCGTCTTTCGCTCGGAGGACGGCGGCGAGACATGGAAACGGACCAGCGATCTGGATCCGCGTCCGTTTTATTTCAGCCAGATTCGAATCGATCCAGCGAATGATCAGCGCGTTTATCTACTCGGGTTCGCGCTCCTCGCTTCTGACGACGGCGGGAAAACTTTTCGCGAGGATCTTTCGGACAAATTGCATCCGGATATGCACGCGCTTGCCATTCAAAACGGAAGTGCGCCGCCGCCGAAACCGCCGAAACCCGAGGACAAGAACAAGCCACCGAAGCCACCGGTTTCGTTGCGTTTGATCGTCGGAAACGACGGCGGCGTTTACCAAAGCTACGCCGGCGGTAAAGGCTGGGAACACTTGAACAGAATCCCGGCCGGCGAATTTTACCGCATCTCGTTAGACGATTCGCATACGATTTACCGGATTGCGGGTGGATTGCAGGATAATTGCAACTGGGTTGGGCCGAGCGCCGTGAGTAGCAAGGAGAGCATTCGCAATTGTGATTGGACGCCGTTTACCGGCGCCGATGGATTCTATGTGCTGCATCTTGAAACCGCAATCGCCCGAAGGAAGTGAGCCGGCGCGTTTTCATTGGAACTCGCCGCTGATTATGAGCCGGCACAAGCCGGGCGTGCTATACCTCGGCGGCAACCACGTTTTTCGGCTAACCGATCGGGCGGAGCACTATGCGGTCATCAGTCCGGACTTATCGCGGAACGAGCCGGAGAAGACGCGAGCGGTCGGGAGCGGCGCGGAAGTTTATGGAGTCGTCTATTCATTAGCGGAATCGCCGGTGCGTGCTGGAACTTTGTGGGCGGGAACTGATGACGGCCGGCTCTGGGTTACGCAAGACGATGGTGGGAAATGGACCGAGCTGACGGCAAATTTGCCCGAACCGCTGCGCAATCAATGGATCGTGCGAATCGAACCCGGCGCACAAGACGCGAATGTCGTTTACGTTGCTGCGAGCGGTTATCGGGTAGGGGACGATCGGCCGATGATCGGGCGCACTTCCGATGGCGGGAAAACGTGGACGAATATCGCCGGCGACCTCCCAACGAATGACCCGGTGGAAGCAATCCGCGAAGATCCGGTAAATACGAAACTGCTTTATGCCGGCACGCACTTCGGCTTGTTCGCATCCTTCGATCAGGGTGGGCATTGGGTGCGAATCGGTGACTTGCCGCCAGTGCGGGTGGATGACCTGCAAATTCATCCGCGCGCCTTCGATCTTGTGATCGCGACGCATGGTCGCAGCATTTATGTGCTCGATGACGCGCGTCCATTCCGCGAACTGACGCCGGAAATTGCGAGCAAACCGGCACATTTATTTAATGTGCGTCCGGCGAATGGCGCTTATGCGCCTTCTGGATTTTCGGAGTGGAATGGCAAAGGTGTTTATCGCGGCGCCAATCCCGCAGAAGGCGCTCTGTTCACGGTGTGGGTGAAAGATTTCACTGGTGATGAAATTAAAATCGCGATCACGAATGCGACCGGCGCGCCGGTGGCGAATTTGAAAGCGCCCGGCGTCGCAGGATTCACGCGTTTGAACTGGGATCTGCGTCCGACCGAAGATGTGCTGACGAAATATGGTGGAGATGATCCGAAAAAATTAATGTCGAGCGGAGATTACACCGCCGAACTTTCCTTCGGACCGAACAAGATGAAGCAAACTTTTCACGTAGACCTGGCCGCAGGGATTACGCCCCGTGGCGGATTCGAACCGCAGGAGTGATCGATGAACGTAAAAAATATTCGCGAAGCGAGCGATTGGTTTGAAGTGCTGCAAACAACAGAGCGAACGCAGACGGCTATGATGACATTGAAACCGGGCAAATCATCCGGCAGCGAACCGGAAGGTCACAAGAAGAGCGATCAGGTTTTGCTAGTCTTGAAGGGGGAAGTGGAAGGTGAGATTGCGGATGAAACAGTCATGTTACGAGAAGGCGATGTGATTGTGATTCCGGCTGGTACGCGACACAAATTCAATAATCGAAGCTCAGCCGACGCGGTTACCTTCAATACTTATTCGCCGCCGGAATATTAAGGTATTGAAGTGATTGCATTGGAGTAATGGAGTTGATTCAAGCTATCGTCACGCCGTTATTGCGGCACGCCAATGAACCGAGATTTATTCTCTGGTTCTCAAACTCAGTTCGGGAACCAGAGGAAAAAAAGCGTATTGATTTGGAGACGGTGCGCTTATTCGCGGCTCCGTCGAGCGTCGTGCTAACCAAATGAAATCTTGGCGAGGACGCATTGGTAGGGCGAGACTCCATCGAGCCGCGGCGCCGAGTTAAACCGCGATCAACAGAAATCGAACATTGAGCCGGGCGATGAGCTTTCGGAGGCTCTTATTTGTCGTTAAATTTTGGCTACGCCGCCAGCAGTGGCTCGACTAACGAGAATTGGCCGCCGAATTTCGGATACAAAAAGCGCACAGCTGGCGAGCTCTCTCGGGTCCTGGCACAAGCGCGGGTCATCCCGGCGTCTCGCACATGGCGCAAGGCGGAATAGAGCAAGAAGGTGCCAAGACCGCAGTTTCGATATTCCACCAGGATGCAGCCCGGGAACAAGTTGCGTCGATGCATCAGGATCGTTCATGAGCACAGTCCCGCCGACGATGCGGGCGCCGTGTTGAAGTGCCAGCCAGGAGGCAGATTCGGAATTGAACGCAGCGGCGAGTGAGCTTTTTACCTGCGCGTCAATCATGTGCAGCGCCGCGTTCCAACCCGGATCGAGCGCGAATGATTTCTCGATCACCTCTTGCAACTGCCGACGTTCCGCGGCTTTGACCGGGCTCAAATGGAACTGCCTCGGCGCAGCGATCGCTGGCAATTTCGTTCCGGCCAAGTCCCAGACAAAGTTAACCTATCTCGTCTTTTTTATGGTGAAGTGTAGCGCTCAGACAACTGGCGCACCTTGGACGCACCGGCAAATCCTGCGACAAAATTACATCGCCTGAACCGTCTTCAACGTCGATTGGAAAAAATGATACATCTCGCGATGTTCGGTCACCCCTCGGCGGAGAACGGCTTTAAAATTCTCCAAGTCGGCGATATTAACAATTCGATCGACGCTGTGAACAAACGCAGCCAGGGAATCGTTGGTCGGAAAGGTATGGCTGAGCAAAACAACGAATTGCTCGCGCCGTTGGCCAGCGGATTCGCTGACGAGTCTTTGAAG
>QHRJ01000174.1 GCA_003220075.1 Verrucomicrobiota bacterium | reverse complement strand
ATCGGCTGGCTCCTGTTCAAGCTTCTGCCCCAGCCGCCTTTCGATAACGTGGGCGACCTAAAGAAAGATCGGTTGGTAATGTGGCAACATCAGCACGTCCATACCATTGCTCTTCTCGTTGGTTTCGCCTTGCCCGTGCTGCTGGGCGCAGCCTGGAATGGCTGGATCGGCGCACTCGGAGCTTTTCTCATCAGCGGCGTCGCCAAGGTGGTGGTTATTCAGCACTGCACTTTTTTCATTAACTCGGCCTGTCACACCCTGGGTCGCCGGCCTTACTCTACCAGATGCAGCGCGCGCGATTCATTCCTCATGGCACTGCTCACTTTCGGGGAAGGCTATCACAACTATCACCACGAATTTCAGCACGATTATCGGAACGGCGTAAAATCGTGGCAGTGGGATCCGACGAAATGGATCATCTGGCTGCTCTCCAGAATTGGACTGATCGGCGGCCTCAGGCGCGCGGCCCGCGAGGCGATTCAAGCTGCGCAAGCGCAAGTCCGTCGCACCCGCACATCCCAAAGTGAATCCATCGCAATATCGGAGACGATAACCGGTCTCGGAGTCCCGCAGCGTTGACGTTCAGCCTGCGTCCAAACTAGCGCTTAATGCGCCGTGGTCGCTTTTTGCGGCTGCACGACCCGCTTGTCTCGCGCTGGTCGCATTTCCACGGGCGAACCGTGGCTGCATGAATCGCACCAATGACGCGAAGCGGTCTTCAGCCGCTTCCTTTGCCCGCACTCATCGCAAACGAATATCTCCGTCTTAATGGATGGTCTGATCACGTTAATTCGGTGTTTTTCTCTATCGGCAAAAGTTTATTCGTATGGCGATAGCCTTTTGATCGCTCGTTACTGGCGGAAAAGCAAGAGTCTAATTCGCTATAAGAGGCGGCTTCCTCAAGGTGAAACATGCTTTAGCACGGAATTCGCTCCGTTGCTACTTCGAACCGGTTCAGATTCATTGAAAGCTCCGATCACACAGGTCGCGCCGTTGGCGACGAGTCGTCTTACGGCCGCGATCGCCGTCACTGTCCTGACAGGATGGATTGCTCAAATCGACCTGCTGAAAAATTTCGCCCCCGGCATGATCGCAATGAATCCTTTTACTGCGGGCGGTCTGCTCGCCGCGAGTGCCGCTCTATTTCTGCGCCAACCGGTCGACGCCCCGAAAACGCGCAACGTTATAGGACAACTCCTCGCCGGCGCGATCGTCGTCATGGGTGGGTTGAATCTCGTCCTCTACCGTCATGATGTGGCCGCTCCAAGATCGCTAATGATGTCGCCATTAGCCGACGGTTCCCTGGTTGAAGTCAACGGCGTCAGAATTTCGATCAGTTTTGTTTTGATCGGCGCGTCCCTGCTCTCACTCAACTGGAAAACGGCCCGTGGATTTCGTCCCGCCGAGGTAGCCTGTGGCGTCACCGCGGTGATCGCGATCCTTTCGTTGGTCGCGTATTCCCACTACCTGATCGGCTTTTACACGACCCGCACTTACACCCCGGCCTCGCTTTTGACCTCGGTTTCCTTCTTCCTTCTCGCAACTGGAATTCTTCTGGCACGCGCAGACCGCGGAACCTTGGCCATCGTCGTCAGCGAGACTGCAGCTGGTATGCTGGCGCGGCGACTTATTCCGTTGGCGATTCTTCTTCCCATCTTGATCGGTGCCCTTCGCCAAACCGCGGAGAGAGCCGGGCTTTACGATCCAACCTTTGGCGCGGCCCATTCCGCCACTACGTTCATGGTTCTATTTTTCGCGGCCATCTGGTGGACAACGCGAATGCTGTTCCGCATCGATACCAATCGCATGTTGGCGGAAAGAGCGAGGCAAAAGCAGGAAGAACAGGTGCGCCAGCTCAATATTGAAAAAATCGCGGCCGAAAGAGCAAGCAAAGCGAAGGACGACTTCCTCGCTGTCCTCAGTCACGAGCTACGGACGCCACTGACTCCAGCGCTGGCCGCGGCGAGTTATCTGGCCGAACATGAGGATCTCTCGCCCCAGCTTCGCGAAGAAGTAACTGCCATCCGCACGAGTGTGCAATTAGAAGCGCGTTTAATCGATGATCTGTTAGACCTTACCCGAATCACTCGCGGAAAAATCGAGCTACATCTCGAGGTCGTCGATGTCCATGGTCTACTCCGTAACAGGCTCGAAATCGCGCGCGACAACATCCTCGAAAAACAGTTGGATCTGGTCGTGGACTTCGGCGCCGAGCGCCACCATGTCTGGGCCGACGCCGTTCGACTTCAGCAGGTTTTTTGGAATCTGATCAACAATGCGGTGAAGTTTACTAAGAAGAATGGTCGAATCACCATCCGCACCGCGAACGAAGATGGCCGCTTTGTTTTCCAGATTACTGATACCGGGGTTGGGATTGAACCTGAACAGCTGGATCGGATTTTCCGGGCATTCGAACAGGGCGAACGTTCGATTAGCCGGAGGTTTGGAGGGCTCGGCCTTGGACTTACGATTTCAAAAAGATTGCTCGAGTTACAGGGTGGAACGATCACCGTTCACAGTGAAGGACTAAACCGCGGCGCCTCCTTTAAACTTACCCTGGCATCGGTGGAGAGTCCGAAGGCGCCGAGCGTCTCGCGTTTCATTGCTGACGAAGGCCCCGCCCGGAGCTTGCAATTGCTAGTGGTCGAGGATCATCCTCAGACGTTGCGAGTGCTCGCGGCCCTGCTGCGCAAACAAGGCCACAAGGTCCTCACCGCGGAATGCGTTCAGGCTGCGATCAAGCTTCTCGAGGCCGAACGGTTTGATGGATTAATCAGCGATATCGGGCTGCCCGATGGCAACGGCTGTGACATCATGCGCGCAGCCAAACAGCGACAATCACTTGTCGGCATCGCTCTTAGCGGCTTTGGCATGGAGGAGGATGTGCGCCGCAGCATCGACGCCGGATTTGATTATCATCTGACAAAGCCCATCGATTTTCAGGAGCTGGAGAAATTTGTAGGAACAATGGCGATGCGGACTAATCATTCCACGTCTTAAGGCCCTCATTTCAGGCTAGTTTCGAAGGGGGCGATGGCACTCCAAAACCTTGCCCCGATTGACTTAATCGCTCCCTTGCCGCCCGAATTCCGCGTTAGAAACAAAATTGCCGTCCCTCGTCAGCTATTCGCCGGTTCATCTGCTATGTAGGGCGGAACCTGGCCACGCTTAATCGCAGCTTTTGCCTCCGACACGGTCGGAAAAATCGCCAACACCTTGTCGAATTGCACCACGTCAAAAATTGCTTTCAAATTCGGGTTGATCCCAGCCAGGCTAAAAACACCGCCATGCCAACCAGCATCGCGATGATATTCAATCAAAGTTGCCAGGCCGGTTGAATCAATGAAATCGACTGCACTCAGGTCAACAATTAACGCCGGACAACGTTCGTTCAGCTTCGACTGAAAGAGAGAGCGCAGTGTTGCGGTGTAGTGCAAATCGATTGCGCCAGATAGCGCGAAAATCACCACGCCATTTTCGTGGCTCTCCTTTAATCGCATTGGCCTATAATTGGACGCGCTTGCCGCAGGTGTCGAGCGTCTCCTTATCAATCACTTGCCGGTCCCCTTTTCCGCGTATCCGTGTGGGCGTGCCGAAAAACATTACACTTTTGTAATTTTTTCTTGCCCTGCCTGTTTTGGTCCACTATCCCGCTTCCATGCGAAACCTAATCTCGCCCAGACCGGTCCGGACAATCGCTTTTGGCTGTCTCTGCTTTCTTGCCATCAATCATCGCACCCACGCTCAGGCCACTGCTAGCGAAGAAATTACGATCGTTGGTGAGGAAGTTCCGAGCGCCTACGGTGCGCCGCCCGCATTATCGCGAAGCCGTTTTACACCTCTTCTCAACGCCTACGTCCTTCCACCTTGGGCGGTTTACACCAGTGTCATTTATCAAGGAGACGCTCTCCGTTTCAATCGCCCGGATCACATGTTTACCGAGGAAATCGAGCTCGGCTTGCCTGCGCGCT
>QHRJ01000173.1 GCA_003220075.1 Verrucomicrobiota bacterium | reverse complement strand
GCGAACATGCCGCTAGATTTCACACGGGCGAGAAAAGCGGCGGCGACCGCATCGGCGTCTTGCAAGGCACAATGTCGTACGTCCTCCAGGACCCGAACGGTCAAATCGCAACGACACATTCGATCTCAGCCGGGCTTGATTATTCCGCGATCGGTCCCGAGCACGCATTCCTGTACGACAGCGGACGAGCCGAATACATCAAATCGAGTGACATCGAAGCGCTCGAAGGATTTGAGCTTTGCGCAAAGCTAGAGGGTATTATTCCCGCGCTCGAAACGTCGCACGCTATTATGCCTGCCATTCGTATCGCTCGCGAGCTGCCAGCGGACGAAGGGATCATCGTGAATTTGTCGGGTCGTGGTGATAAGGACGTCCAGCTGGTTGCCGATTTGCAAAGGCGATGAGCCGAATTCGGGAAACGTTCGCTTCGCTTAAGCGCGGAGGACGCGGCGGCTTTATTCCATTCATCACTGCGGGTGACCCGGATATTGCGACCACTGAGCTCTTGCTCATCGAGCTTGCTGCGGCTGGGGCAGACATTATCGAACTGGGCGTTCCCTTCAGTGATCCAGTCGCGGACGGTGAAGTAATTCAGCGTGCATCCGAACGCGCGCTGCGGAATGGCGTGACGCTGCGAGACGCATTGGCATGCGCTGCGCGAGCAAAGCAACGTATCGATGTTCCAATTGTTCTGTTCAGCTATTTCAATCCGCTTTTGAAATTTGGCGAACAGAAGCTGGCGAAGGAAGCGAAACAAGCAGGCGTGGATGGTGTTCTCGTCACTGATCTCATTCCTGAAGAGGCTCAGAGTTGGACTGAGACGTTGGTGCAATTCGATCTGGACCCAATTTTTCTTGTCGCGCCTACGACATCAGACGAGCGGCTAACGCGCATTGCGCAACAGGCGAGTGGATTCATCTACGCGGTTTCACGTGCGGGCGTGACTGGTGCGCGAGATGAAATGTCGCGTGATGCCGAAGCCCTCGTGAAACGTGTGCGGCCGGTAAGCGCTCTGCCGGTGGCAGTCGGTTTTGGAATTTCAACAGCAGAACAAGTGCGCGAAGTGTGGCGCTTCGCAGATGCTGCCGTAATCGGCAGTGCGATCGTTCGCGAAATCGAAACATTATCCGGCAACGCAAATCTGGTTAGCCAGATCGGGAGGTTCACCAGATCACTTATCGCGCCCGACTTTGCAGGAGAACTTTAGGTTCACACAAGCCTTTTTACTCCCCTATTGCATCGACGGTTCAGGAAGCGTTTGGGTCGAAGATTTCTGAGGTTGCGACATGCCGGCAGTATTAATTTTGTATGCAGGTTCGATTCCTGGTTCAAACAAAGGACGCGGCCATGCTGATCATTTCTTCTTCAGAAGTGCAATAAGCCCTGAAATGCCGAGTCCTATCGCAGCCAGCGCAACCAACGTTCGGTGTTCGCTTGTCCATAATTGCGGGCTCCAGCTCCTTGCAGGCGCGTCGAATGCGCCATGCGCCCCGTGATCGCCTGGGACAGGTTGCCATAAATTGTTCGGCCGATTCGGATCTTCCGCGCCGTCGTATTGTTGAGAATCGTAACCGGTGCGGGCCAGATAATGATCGAGCAAACCGGGAGCCAACTTGTTGATCGAAATGACAGCGACTGAAGGCGCGCCGACATAGAATTCGCGCCGTGGATTATGTGCAGCGAAGTAAATTGCTTCCGCAGCGACCTCAGGCTGAAAGATCGGCGGCACCGGTTGCGCTTTCCGTGGTAAACGACTTTTCACCCAGCCGAATTGCGGCGTGTTGAGCGCTGGCAATTGCACCATCGTCAGACGCACACCGCTATTATCGTGGAGAAGCTCGCAGCGAAGCGAATCGCAGAAGCCTTGAACTGCGTGCTTTGCCGCACAATAGGCAGACTGCAGCGGAATACCGCGATACGCGAGGGCGCTGCCCACTTGCACGATGACGCCACGATCGCGCGGCAACATTCGTTTCAACGCAGCGAGAGTGCCGTAAACGTAACCGAGGTAAGTCACTTCGGTCACGCGTCGAAATTCCTCTGGTGTCATTTCCTTGATCGGCGAAAAGACCGACGCCATCGCGTTGTTGATCCAGATGTCGATCTTGCCCAAGTCGATCTCGACGCGCGCAGCTGCTGCTTCGACTTGTTCAGCGTTCGCAACATCAACAGGAATGACAATGGCGGTCCCGCCTAGTTCTTGGACTTCGCGTTGCGCCGCTTCCAAGCCATCCGTCCCACGCGCCAGCAACGCAATCCGCGCGCCATGCCGCGCAAAGTTGCGCGCGGTTGCCCGTCCAACTCCTGCTGACGCGCCCGTGATTACGACAACTTCAGATGTGTGATTCACACCTCTCTATTACAAGTTCTCAAACTAAACACGTTTTCCAAAGTCACCGCTTCCATCGATTATCCTTCTTGTTTCGTCTTGAGATAGGCACGCTGAAGAAAATCCGACGCCGTTACGCTCGCTAAAATCCCAGCGAAAAAGCGGGTCGCACGCGGCGCAAAAATTAGCCCGAACGCGAGCGCTGTCGCACACCACGGCGCCATGCAATAAGGACATGAAATTAGCGTCCCGATTCCCCGCTGCATTCCACACCCGCGAGGCTCTTCCTCCACTTCGCCAGCGCCGGCGCTGCGAATGTAACTCACAAAAGGCGCCCGAAGGATGCCGGTGATCCTGTCCTTCGCGATGATGCGACTCAACTTATGAGTGGCAATTCCCAACAATGCCAGATCAAGCAGACTGAATCTCTTCGGCAAGCGGTCCTGTTCGAGTGCTGCGCCTGTCAGCACCGTCACGCTCGCAATATAAAAACCAAGCAGCGCCGCGTACTCGGCCAGCAATTGCTCGTCACATTCCACTTTTTCTGCCGTACGCTCACCATATTTTTCGATGGAAAAATCAGACTCAGTTTTGGCAGATGCTTGGTTCACATAACTAGATCGAAAATTTCCAGGTATTTGCGCGCTTCAAGACAAGACCGAGGCCAAGGCGAGTATTCTTCCTGCGAGATGCAACCGAAACATCTCTGGGAGCCGTCTATAGGTTGATGGGAGACCCACGAAACGTCGCGCACGCTAAGAAAGTCGTCCAAGAGAAGCGTCACAAGGATGCTCCAAAGGCTGCTTCCGCCCAGCCGGCTAAGAAGGGCCAAACCGAGAAAAAGAAACAGGCTGCCGCGAGCGAGAATGCTGTTCCTAAACCGGAACCTGAGAAGCAGCCTCAACCGCCAGGTTCAGCGCAATTGGAGAAATCACTTGCCGTTCTGTCCAAACTCAAGGAATTGGAGTTCCATTCGCGAGCGAATATCGAAAAACTCGCGGAGTTGAGCCTCACAATTGAGGAAGAGCTAAAGCAAAAGGCGTTCGCTGAGGCCCTCGGCTCCGTTTACGCAGCACAGAATGCCTTTCAATCCAAGATCCTGGAATTGATCGACGTCTACCAGACCGAGTGCACTCGCTTGTCGGGTTCTGCCTGATCAAGCCGTACTAATTCAGCTGAGGCCTTGATTTTTTTGCAGTCTTTTGCGCGCCAATGAGCAGTTAGTTTCGAACAATACTTAAAACCTGACAGTCAAAACCTAACAGACATGAAAACGAAAAAACTGATCACAATAGCAGCTGTAAGCGCCGGCCTGGCATTCGGCGTAGCTGCACAAGCGAACGAAGAAAAACACGAAGAACAAACCATCAATAGCTCTGAGGTCCCGGCTGCGGTGCAATCAGCTGCCCAGGCGCAGGCGCAAGGCGGGACAATTATCCGCTGGGAAAAAGAGGGTGCCAACTTTGAGGCCGTTATCGACAAGAACGGCAAACAAATTGGCCTCGAGATGGACGCCAACGGAAAAATGTTGAGCAAACACAATGAGAGCAAAGAACACAAAACAACAGGCGCGAAATACTAATCATGGGTGGATCGCGTTGAGGAGAACGCGATTGGAGCAGAAGGGCGGCGAAGGCGATTTTTTCGCCTTCGCCGCATTCGCGTCTCTACAAACATTGTAGCCGGGGTCGGCGACCCCGGCAATCTCCGGCGGGAATGCATTCATGCTGCCGGGATCACCGATCCCGGCTACAGTGCGAAGGAGCGAATGCTCGCGTAAATGACCCCGCCGAGCATTGCGCCAATTGCTACTAAGGCAACATCACGCTTAAGGAAGGCAATTAATCCAAAAGCGACGATTGCTATGATTAGGGTCGGCCAGTCCACAAGCGCTGGCGGAATCAAGTCGAGTG
>QHRJ01000172.1 GCA_003220075.1 Verrucomicrobiota bacterium | reverse complement strand
GCGCTCCACCATTTCCTCCAGCGTTTGAACCATGAACCAGAACAGACTTCCCACTTCGCGCATGAATTCGCGGCTGAGATGTCCTACGCCTTGAACGACAACGACCGGATTTGCCGGAATAATCGGCGAAGCGTTTTCAGATTCTTCGGTCGGCATGTTTACAGAACGTGCCTTACTTCCTCGGGCGGAAAAGAGGAAAATGCGAGGCAAATGCTAACGCGAGCACGCATTTCTGTCATCCCGAGCCCCGAATATTTTCGAGGCGAAGGACCTCGCAACTGCTTGCCATTCACGCAAATCTTGTGTGATCACTCAAAATCGAGAGGTCCCTCACCCCGAAAGCATTCAGGGTTCGAGATGACGGTCGGCCGTGCACCGCCTCACAACAAATCTTGAGTGTCATTCAACGCGCTCACAGGCTTTCCAGCAGACGAGCCAGACCTTCGCGGCTCACGATCATATCGGCATTCTCATTCGGTCCGGAAAAGTACCGAGTCGGTTGCGCTTCTAGAACTTCGTAGGTTAGTACCGCGACCGCAGCGAGCTGCCAATACCAATCGCGATAACCCGCGCGGGTGCTGATCTCCACAACGCGCGTTCCCGGCTGGCAAAATACTGTGTTGGCCAGCGCTGCGCCGTGCGGGGCGACAATCACACTGGCATTGGCAAACAAATCCGCCTGTTCGCGAAAGGAAAGAGTTTCGGCTTCGAGAATTTCGAAATCGTGCTGACGCAGGGCCTCCGAAATTTCCTCTTCATTCGCGATCCGCCGAACTGCAGCGCGCGCACGCGAAAGATAAAGGCGACGATGCTGGTTCGGTTTATCAGAAGAAACGAGCTCGCGCAGGCCGCGAACCTTCCATGGAGCAACGATGTTGGTGTCCAGGGAAGGAAAAACAGCTGAAGCGATTTGGAAACGATCGCGCGAATCAACGAAGCGGATCTTTTCCGGTGAAACTTCGAGCGCGGTCAGCGTTTCTAGTTCGTAATTCGCCCGCGAACCGTTGAGCAAAAGCGTGTCGTAGTTGGAAAAGTTTTGGGTCGCGTGTTTGAGCAAAAGAACTCTCGGCAATAAATCGAGCAGCCAGTGATAGTAATTTCCGCCAGCTTCCGGCGTAACCCCGATCGCGATTCGACCGTCGAGCAACTGCGATTTTGGCGGGTGCCAGCGGGAAAAAATTGGATGGGTCGCCGGCCCCCAAACTTCCGGAGAGAGATCGGCCAGCAACGCGTTGTCCGCGGTGACAACAGCACCTCCATAATGGCCCCAAAAATTCACATTCGGAATTTCGAAAACAAAAGCTGGAGCCGCTTTTAGTTCGCCCAACGATGTGCCCTGTCGGAAGGGATGTGACGACAAACGCACGACTTCGGCAGAATGAATTTCGCGCACACTAATTTCCGTGTGTTTGCTGGCGTAATCCAGCGTCGATAGTTCGAGGCGTGGCGGGGTTCGCCCCCGAAATGCCCCGATGGATTCGAGGGCTGCGCGTTTCATTGATCGCGCGGGAAGCACTAGCCGCTTGAGTGGACGAAATCGCCATTTGTGGTGGCGAACGAAATTTCGCACTGCCGTCGAGATTGCGCGCGGATTAAAAACAATCACGTTGTTTCTTTCGATATGGTGAAGTTGACTTGCCTGGCGATCCGTTGTCTTGCTTTCGCTCTTTGCGGAATGGTCGCGCATGCGCAGGAAATCTCACCAAGAATGACCCGGCAAAAGTTCCAAGTCGCGGTGCACGGTGGCGCCGGCACCATCGAGCGAAGCAAAATGACGCCGGAGAGAGAACAGGAATATCGCGCTGGAATAGAAAACGCGCTCCGGACCGGACGCGAAATTTTACAGGCCAACGGGTCGAGTCTTGCCGCGGTCGAAGCTGCGGTCCGGGTACTGGAGGACGATCCGCATTTTAACGCCGGCAAAGGCTCAGTTTTTACCAGCGCTGGAAAAATCGAAATGGATGCCGCAATCATGGATGGAAAAACGCTGGCCGCGGGTGCAGTTGCTGGGATCGAGCATGTCCGCAATCCAATCGTCCTGGCTCGCGCCGTCATGGAAAAATCGAAGCATGTGATGATGATTGGGGCCGGCGCTGAGGAATTCGCGAAAGGCCACGGGATCGATATGGTCGACCCGAAATATTTTTTCACCCAGGATCGCTGGGATGCGTTCCAGAAAGTAAAAGCGGCGGAGAACGCTGGCGCCGATGGGAGTAAAAAATTTATGATCTCGGATGCGGAACGCCACGGAACAGTGGGCGCGGTGGCACGAGACTCTCAGGGAAATCTTGCCGCTGCGACGTCGACGGGAGGAACGACCAACAAACTGCCGGGTCGGGTAGGTGATTCGCCAGTGATCGGCGCGGGTACTTACGCCGACAATGCGACCTGTGCTGTCTCGTGCACCGGCGACGGGGAATTTTTCATTCGCGCAGGTGTGGCGCACCAGGTTTCTGCGTTGATGGAATTGCGTGGAATGTCACTGTCCGAAGCGGCAGAGCATGCCCTGGCTCAAGCCGAAAAGCTTGGCGGCACTGGCGGTCTCATTGCGGTGGACAAGAATGGAAATATTGCGCTGCCATTTAATACCAGCGGAATGTATCGAGGCTATATCCGCGAGGACGGCAAGTTCATAATCGAAATTTACAAATGAAGTAACGCGAGCTTACGGCTTGCGAATTTTGTAGTCACAAGCGAGACGCTTGGTGCTATTTCCATTCATGCTGCCTGCAATCTCCGTTGTCATTCCTGCCTTCAATGAGGTGGTGCGCATTGGCGGTACGCTGGCTACGACGATTGCTTATCTGGGAAAGGAAAGCCCGGGTAGCGAAATGATCGTCATCAATGACGGCTCGACCGATTCCACTGGCGAAGTGATTCGCAAAGTTGCCGCTGTGCCAAGGTCCGTAGCGATTCGATTGCTAGAGAATTTTCCGAATCGCGGCAAAGGTGTGGCGGTCCGAAGCGGGTTGTTGAGCGCGACGAAACCGATCGCGGTTTTTTTTGATGCCGATCTTTCGACGCCGATTGATGAGCTTCCGAAAATTGTCGAACCGATCGCGCGCGACGAAGTGGATATTGCCTTTGGTTCACGCGCTCTCAACCGCAAACTAATCGGAAACCGGCAGCCATGGCGTCGCGAACAAGCTGGGCGCGTTTTTAATTTGCTGGTGCGCGTCGCCACTGGTCTGCCTTTTTGGGACACTCAATGCGGCTTCAAGGCGTTTCGCATGGAAGCGTGTCGGCAAATTATCGAAGCCGCGAAAATCATCGGCTTTGGCTTTGACGTAGAGCTGCTCTTGCTTGCAGAGCGAGCGGGATTGCGGCTCAGGGAAATTCCAGTCCGCTGGAATCATCATGAAGGCAGCAAGGTGCGATTTGTTCACGACAGCGTACGCATGCTGCGAGAAGTGCTGTCACTGCGCGCGAACGACTCTGGCCAACCCAAACCCCGAATGCTTTCGCGGTGACGACCTCACAGTCACTGAGCAATCACACAAATTCGTGTGACGTAGTGCGTGGTTAATAGCGTCATCCCGAACTAAGGTGAGGGACCTCTCGATGGATGAGAGATCACACAAGTTCGCGTGACGTTGCAAGTAACCGTGAGGGTCTCGCCCCGAAAGCATTCCGGGCTAGGGATGACAAAATTGCGTGGGCGCAGTGCGCTAGAACAAAACGGCGCGCAGTCTGGAACCTGCGCGCCGATTGAATTGCGAAACGCCCCTATTTCTTGACGATCTCTGCGTTCTCCAGCATGGCGATGCCACCGCGCTCAGCCATTTTGCCTTTGACCGTAATCGTTTTGCCCGCGTACTCTGCGAGTTGATCATTCAGCGGCTTGTGTTCGCCGACGACCAAATAGGCCTTGCCCTCGGAAACAATACCGACCGGCCCACCGCCCTTGATGCACTTGGCCCCACAAGACTGGCCATGTTTTTCGCCGACGGCGTTGTGATCGACGTAGCACATCATATCGACAACTTCGCCCGTAATTTCTTTGGACGCCGAGGCGTCGAGATTCTCCTTGCCCTGCTCCGTGGCGAGGGCGAGCGGCGAAAACGCGAGCGCGGAAATGAATCCGGCCGCAACCGCCACCTTCAAACTTCTAGGAATTGTGGAATTGAACATGCCCGAAACGTCCGCCCGAAATTCGCGATGGTCAATTGCTGCCCCACTCATTGCTTTTATCAGGTCGCGCAAAATTCCTGTCATTCCGAGCGTAGTCGAGGAATCTCTAATTTTTTTCATGCCCAAAACGGTAATAGCAA
>QHRJ01000171.1 GCA_003220075.1 Verrucomicrobiota bacterium | reverse complement strand
GCATTCTGACCGACGACAGTTTTCTTGAAAGTGTGGCCTGGCATTACATGCATTGGTTCTATGGCCAACTCGACAGCGTCTTCGTCAACTCGGAGGAGTATCGACGAAGCTGGATTGCGCGCGGATTTGCTCCGGAAAAATTAAAAATTCTACCGCGTGGTCTGGATACGACGTTATTCAGTCCGGAGCATCGCGATCCGGCTTTTTGGGAAAAGTTTGGTGAACTCAACGGCGCGGTTCACTTGCTTTACGTCGGCCGCATTTCGAAAGAGAAAGACCTTGATGTTCTGGCGCAAGCTTACCGGCAACTGCGCAACGAAGGACTTCCCATTCAACTCTATCTCGTCGGCGACGGTCCCTATTTGCAGGCATTAAACAAGGCGCTGCCCGAGGCAGTCTTCACCGGTTATTTGCGCGGCAAAGAACTCGCCGCCGCCTATGCTTCCGCTGACGTTTTTGTTTTCCCCAGCACGACTGACACTTTTGGAAACGTCGTCATTGAAGCGCAGGCTTCCGGCGTTCCAGTAATTGTCTCGGACACGGGCGGGCCGAAAGAACTGGTCGAAGCGAACGTCAACGGCGTGGTTACGAAATCGCACGACGTTGAAGATTTGGCCCGGGCCATCCGCGATTTAGTGAACGACAAACGCAAGCGCGATCAGATGTCGCGGCAGGCGCGGCAAGCCGTCGTCGATCGTAGTTGGCCGGGCGCGTTTCGAAAATTCTGGGCCGCGACCGAAATCTAACGATTCATGGATAACTCGATCGTTCGCGCGACGTCGCTGCTGGGCGCCGGTATCTTCATTGGCGTGATGATTGGCCTGGCGGTCTCGCCCGCGCGTCGCTCTGCCTCAACTGTCGTACAAGCTAGTGAAGGTAGCTCTGCCGGCACCACCAAGGTGAAGCCGAAATCAGGTTCACGTCTGGAATCGGAAATGGAACATTCCAACATCTTGCTTGGGGATATCATGACGGTTCCGTTTCAGGAATTGTACGGCGTGCTTTCCACGCTATCGCCGCAGCAGCTGGATGAGTTGGCCGCACAATTGAAAAACTTACCCGCTGGCAAAGAAACGAATGCAAAGGTTGCCGCATTTTTTAAAGCCTGGGCGCATTTTGATTCCGTCGCGGCATTGCGAGCAGCAGCGGGATTCAAAATTTCCGAGGAAAAAACGACGGCTGTCCAATCGGTAATCACCAGCGCCGATGCAGCTCAGGCAAAGGCTTTGGCCAAACAAATCCAGGAATGGCCGGCAGATGTCCTTACGCGTGAGCAACGGAATGGCTTTCTGAATTCTCTGCTCGTGAAATGGTCCGACCTTGATCCAGTCGGCGCCGCGAAATTCTTCGATACCATGCAAGTGGACGCGATGCGTTTCCATCCGGCTGCATCGGTTATTGCGCAAAGTTGGGCTGCGATTGATCCATCGGCTGCGATCGAATGGGCGCGCGCCCATGGCGATACTCAAGGGTTCCAAGGAGCAATGAACGGTGCGATCAATGGCTGGTGGTCAAAGGACAGCGCAGCCGCGGAGCAGTACGTGGCAACGCGGGCGACTGATTCAGCGGGGCGGCAAATGGCTTCTACCTTGACCAGTTACATTTTTTCCAAAGATCCGGAGCGTGCCAAAGAATGGGTTGGTAAACTCCCGGATTTGGACACGCGCCGACAGGCAGAACACGTTTTGGTTATTCAAATGGCGGTTAATGATCCACAGAGTGCGAGCGAATACGCCGCTACGCTTCCGGCCGATGTGCGGGAAGCGACATTGGGCGGCGCCATCAACTACTGGGCCGCCAGCGATCTCGCGGCCGCTGGCGAATGGATCAAGGGACTTAGCGGCTCGGCACGTGATGAGGCGCTCGGGACTTATGCTTATAATTTGCTGCGAAAAGATCCCAATGCCGCAGCGGCATGGGCCGTGACCATTTCCGATCCGAAAATTCGCGATAAATCCCTCAATGGGATTGCAACCTTTTGGCTGAACAAGGATCCGGCCGCAGCGAGTGCGTGGATCCAAAACAGCGGTTTGTCCGGCGCAGACAAGAGACGGCTGCTGGGATTAGTGCCAGGCGGCTAAAGGGCCGGAATACAAGACTGGATCCCTGTGTGGCGCACAGGCCTCTGGTCCGTGTTCCAGCAATTGAATCCGCAGGTCCTCACCAACAAGCAACGGCGGTCTCCAGTCCGCCGAGGCAGTTTAGAAATTGCCGTTCCTTGGATCAGCGCACAAAAAGGGCGTAAAGCGGCCCGCGCGAATTAAGTAGTTCATGCTTGTGTTGCGAAACGGCGAGATACGCTTGCAGCGTCCAAAGTAACAATACGCCCAGTCCAAATACCTTTAGCCGCCGCCGCGTCATCGACAAGATCACGCTCGACCTCAAAATCACACGTCGTTTTGCAATCTCGATGGCAAATAGGGCAATCAAAAAAATGATGGCTCCGAGAAAGGGAAAGGCGAGCCAGTTAAAATAAATTGCCCCGACAAAATTGCCATTGAGGAGTAAATGCAATGCCCGTGTCATTCCGCAAAAAATGCAGGGTAATCCTGTGATCGCGCCGCACGACGGATGAAACGGTAACCAGTTTCCCGCGACCACGGGATCAATCCATCGCAGAAGCAGAAGCGCAGCTGGGGCAGACATAATGAACGCGAAACGTGGTCCCAGGCGACAGGAGTAGCTCTCTAAGTCTTGTCCAAACGTCGCATTATTCCTGGAATACGCGCCCGCACAGTTCTCGTTAGCCAATACGTTCATGGCGGCGGCGGCGGCGACTTCGGCGGCTCATAGGGAGAGCGTGCTGGGGGATTCGGCTCTTCCGGCGGAATTTCCGGTGCCCGCGGAGTGGTTTCTTGCGTTGGTACGGCCGGTGCCGGCGGCGGAGCTGGAACGATCGTTTGCACTGGCGGCGGAGTAGTCGTCTCCGGAACCGGGGTTTTTTTCCACACATCCCAGTCGGATCCGAATTGGCGCAAGAAAAGAAGCGAAAAGGAGCGGAAGAAGACTGGAACAGGCAACACCATGACGGTCCCAATGTAAGGCAATGACGCCAGACAACAGGTCAGGCACGTCACCAGGCAACCCACCATGATCCATCCGATCCAGAGCGCGATCATGAATAAAATGAAGAGAATGAAAGGAGCCGGTTCATCGAGAACCAGTTGCAGGAGACCGCGGGCAGCCTCGCCCGGCGAACAGCGTCGCGCATACATCACCGGCGGCATGAAATAAGTAATCAGATTCACCACAACCACGAATGCGACCCAGGTGAAGACGGCAATTGGCACGAGAACGAGCAGCGCTGGCGTGTTCGAGATGTGGTAATTCCGCCACAACATGATGGAACCGAAAACCAGCCCAGCTAACAATGCTACGACGGCAATCGAGGCGACCACCAGCACGATGAGAAAAAGGAAAAAGCGATTGCCCTCGCGGCGAAATTCGCGCCACGGTTCAGTAATCGCCGCGCGGTTTCGGACGACGCAATCGATGAAAATAAAACGTCCACGCGCCGTGATCCAAAGCCATAGAATGAGAAACGTAAAAAAGACAATGACCAGAAGCGCGATGAGGACTAAGAAGAACACCCCAGCATGGTCGATATGGAAGGAGCGGAATTGGAGTGTCGGCGGCTGCGCGTTTGAGGTATTCCAACCGCGGAAACTCCAGGGATTAATACTTCCGCCGCCACTGTTAAGCCAACCGCTGAGAAAAGCGGCGAAGCCAATGACGAGCCATTTTGTAATGTCGAACGGGCGAAACAAAATTAATCTCGTTAGCTCGATAGCCTGATTAAAAGGCGCGAGAATTTCGATTTTGCGGGCCGGCCCGTTCACAGACGCATTTCAATCGTTTTTTCGGGCTCAACAAGCAAAACATTTCGTGACGCAGCTGCTGCCGGTGACCGCGGCAGCTACACCAAGAAACTCAACCGGTGTGTTGCACTTCCATTCCCACGACGCAAACATCGTCGTCGAAGGATTTGCGTTCGGAAAACTGACGGACGTCGTTGATGACGCGGTCGAAAAATTCCTGGGCCGGAAGGGCAGCGTAACGAGTGACGGTAGTGTGCAGTTGCTCCTCAGTGAAGAGCGTGCCGGAAGCATCTTCCACTTCGAATAAACCGTCAGTGAAGAGCATAACGCGGTCGCCCTTTTCCATCGGACTGCTTGAGGTGACGTAACTGGCAGTCGGA
>QHRJ01000006.1 GCA_003220075.1 Verrucomicrobiota bacterium | reverse complement strand
GCCGACGCGGGCGTGCGTTTTGCGCGGGAAAGTGAGCCTACGGCTTTTTCGGGGTCGCAGATGCAACCGGGGACGCCTTGGCGGCCGCAGCCGGTGGCGCAGAAGGCATCTCCGTATTGAGGGCGCTGGTGCGACCGGGCTTGTTCAGCGCTGCGACAACGTCGTTCGTGAAATCGTAACTATCGCGCGAGTACATCACCAGTGGCACGCCATTGAAGCTCATTCCCGATTTGTCGAAGACCAGATCCATGTTCAGGGTTTTGACCTTGTCGTTCACGATCTCGGTAATTTCTTTGACGATTCCCTCGCGCATTCGTAACGCCTGTTCCCGCAGTTGATTTTCACGTGTCTGCCGGAACTCGTTAATCTCGCGCTCCATATTTTTAATATTGTTAATCTTGTCGTCGCGGTCTTTCGCCAGCTGAGTCTTTTTGTCTGCACTCAGGGCCTGCGATTCGAGCTGTTTGTTGAGATTATTCACTTCTTCGAGCGCCTTCTTGTAAGCATCAGTGCGATCGTCGAATTCCTTTTTCGCAGCATCCTTAGCGTCGTTAATCTTCTTCTCGGCTTCCTTGGTTTTCGTGTATTCCTTGAATGCGCGATCCATATTGATAGTCCCGATTTTGAGACTGCCCTGGCCAAAGGCGGCCAGTGGCAGCGCCAGCATCGAGGTGAGGGCGAGGGAGAGGAGCTTCTTCATAAAACGATGGGGTTAGTTGTTTTGCGTTGGCGTTAGACCGCCGTTGTTATTTTCCGTTCAAAATTGATAACCGACGTTGAAGTTAAACTTCCCACTACCATGGTTGCCGGCCTGCTGAATCGGAATGCCGTAGTCAACACGAAGTGGGCCAATCGGCAAGTCCAGACGTAATCCAAATCCGATGTCGGAAGCGACGTTATTGAAATTGTAGTCCCAGGGGTTGGTGTTAACAAAACCAGTGTCATAGAAAATTGCGCCCCGCGCTTTTTCGATAATGGGAAAGGTGAACTCAATGGTTGCCCGGGCCATACTTTGTCCGCCGAGTGGTTCGCCGTGTTCATCTTTCGGGCCGACATCACGAAACTCAAATCCGCGAAGATTGTTGGAGCCGCCGAGGAAAAGGCGATCGTAAATCTTTACCAGTTTGGTTTGATCACCCCAGCTATCGACGCCGGCAACTTCGGCGTTGACCAGTAGAATGGTATCCCACGGCAGATGCCAATACTTGGAGGCTTCAACATCGAAGCCATAAATCTGCTCGGTCCCGCCGGGACCCGCCACCCACCAAGTATAAGTAATCCGTTCGCCATGCCGCGTAAGAAACGGATTATCGCGGCGATCCCACACCAGGCCGGCAGTAACGACACTTTTGGTGGAAGGGCCCGTCTCGGCCAAAAGCTGTGGGCTAGCAGTAACGACAACATTGAAAGTATCGATACTTTCCAACCGATAGCCGAGCGAGCCATAGAGGTAGGGGAGAATTCCTTTCCGAACGTCAAGTGAAAATCCGTAATTCCGCTGGTCGTAAAGCGAGCTCAGATAATTTGCCTCGTGATAAAAACTACTGAAACTGACTGAAATCGGCCGGTCCATGAACCACGGTTCGGTTAGCGCGAGCTCGACGTCTTTTCGCTGCGTCCCACCCTGCAGTCTGATACGGAATTTTTGCCCGCCCCCGGTCAGACTTGGCCAGTTCATTATGTCAAAATTTCCCTGCGTTAGTTCGATGAATCCAATGAGACTATCGACGGTGCTAAAACCAGCGCCGAAGTTGAGCGAACCGGTCCGCTTTTCCTCGACTTGAATATCCAGGTTCTTGCGTCCTTCCACGGGGGTATCAACCGGAAAAGTGTCGACCTTGCTAAAATAGCCAAGATTCTCCAGGCGCTTCTTGCTTGTCTCCACCCGCACGGTGTTGAAAACATCGCCCGGCGCGATCAATACTTCGCGCCGGATTACTTTGTCCTTGGTCCGGGTATTTCCGGTGACGGTAATACGCTCGACATAGGAGCGCTGGCCCTCATCGATTCTGTAGGTGATATCGATCAGTCCGCCGTGGGCTGGCGAACTTTCCGGAACAATTGTCAGATCAACGTAGCCGCCGCTGCCATAGGCGTCGGCCATGGCTTTGGCGTCATCTTTAATCCCCTTTGCCGAATAGATCGCGCCCTCCTTCATCTTCACCACCGCGCGCAACTTTTCCTCGGTCGTCGCTTTGTAGCCGACAAAACTTAACTTGCCGACGTGGTACTGCGGCCCTTCATCGATTGCGATGACGATTTGCAACGCGCCGCTGCTCGTTCGTCCTTTGCGAACATCGCGCACCGCCACGTCGACGTAGCCATGATTTTGGTAAAACTCGCGGATCTTCTGCAGATCGTCCTGCAATTGCGTTTCATCCAGCCGGCCCGATTTATCGACGAAAGCAAAAATCGTTTTTTGTCTCGTCTTCATCTGCTTGCGCAACACCCGGTCGGAGAAATGTGCGTTGCCTTCGAAGCGCACTGAGGTGACCGAGCCCTTTATCCCTTCATTGATCGTGTAAACTGCGCGGGAAGTGCCGCGAGTGGCATCAATCGGTTCGACGTGAATCGTTACATCTACATCGTTGAAACCGTGCGCCTGATAAGTTTCTACGATCTTTTGCCGGCCCTTCTCCAAATCTTCTTCTCGCAGCGGGGTGTTTAATTTCACTCCGAGGTTCTTGCGCAGCTTTTTCGGGCTGATCCGCGTCGCGCCATCGATTTGAATTTCATTCAGCATCGTGCGCGTCTGCAGCGCCACGATCACTTTCACCCCATCGCCCTCCGGTTGACCGAAAATACGGACGTTCTGCACCTGCCCGGTATTATAAAGGGCGCGGATGTCCTCCTCAGCGACGACATCGGAGTAAGGCAATCCGACCTTTGTCCGCATCTGGGCCAGCACACGTGCGCGGCTGATCGTGGCCGGCCCGGTGTATTGGACATCGATCGATCGAACAATCGGCGCACCTTGATGCGCGGCGTCGGGGGGCGATTGCGCCCGCGCGATCAATGCGATTGCGGCCCCGAGAAACGCGGCAAAAGAAGTCCGCCCCAAACGGCGGCGTATCGAATTATAAAACATTTCGGGACATCGTCGGGCCGCGGTGGGGGACTGCGGGTATTACTTCAACAGGGAGCTGATTATCGTCAAGGCGCAATTCGTTGCAAGTATCACAACGCGCAATCTAATTGAGCAATTCATACCAGTTGTTGCGCTGGCGCGGCTCATAACCGGCATCGCGAATGAGTGATTCGATTTGTTTTGCATCCAGGCGAAATGTCGTCCCCGCGCTGCTGACCACGTTTTCTTCCATCATCACGCTCCCAAAATCGTTGGCCCCAAATTTGAGCGCCACCTGCCCGATCCCCGGTCCCTGCGTCACCCACGAGCTCTGAATGTTGTCGATGTTATCCAAAAAAATCCGCGCCAGCGCCTGCATTCGCAAATATTCCGCCACGCTCGTTTTTTGTTTCACTTTCAACACCGTATTCTCGGGCTGAAACGTCCAGCAGATGAAAGCGGTGAACCCGCCGCTCGCCTCCTGCTGATCGCGAACGCGTTGTAAATGTTCGATCCGTTCCGCAATCGTTTCGACGTGACCAAACATCATCGTCGCGCTCGATTTCAATCCCAGCTCGTGTGCGACCTGCATCACTTCGAGCCACTCGTCGCTCTTGATTTTCAACGGCGAAATTTTCTGGCGCACTCGGTCGACCAGAATTTCGCCGCCACCGCCCGGGATCGAGCCGAGGCCGGCTTCTTTGAATTTCGCGATTACTTCACGCAGCGACATTCCAAAAACTTCCGCGAAATGCTGGAACTCCGGTGGACTGAATCCGTGAATATTGATGTGCGGATATTTCTCGCGAATGTGCTGCAGCAAGTTGATGTACCATTCGAACTCGAGCTTGGGGTGGTGCCCGCCTTGCATCAGGATCTGGACACCGCCCGCGGCGGAAAGTTCATCCAGTTTCTGATCGAGCTGTTCCAATGAAATCACGTAATGATCGTCATCTTTTTCCGTGCGATAAAACGCGCAGAACTTGCAATAAACGTTGCAAACGTTGGTGTAATTGATGTTGCGATCGACGATGTAAGTCACGATTTCATTTCCATCTCCGTTGTAGGACGAACGCTTCGCCTGTCGTCGCCGTTGATCGGCCAGTGCGCCGAGCTCCTCTAGCGGCCACTCATATAATAAGAGCGCCTCTTCCGACGTGATCCGTTCACCCGCGAGAATCTTGTCGGTCAGTCCATTATTGTTGATCGAAACCATCGCCTCGACTCTACACTAGCGATCTCATTTCCGCGCAAGCTTTCCACCGTTTAACTCGTCCGCTTTTGCTCTAGCGACGGTCTATGACCGCCGAACCCGACAAAAACGTCGGCGACCACAGACCGCCGCTACAATAAATCCGGCTGGGGAGCGCATGCGCGCCTCGCGTGTAACGCCAGTCCGGCTCGGACAGTCCGCCTCTCCCTTTGCAAAGGGAGAGGATAAAGGTGAAGGATTTTTTCGCACTTTGGCCACCCCAAATGACAGGATTTCATCTTTCGACTCCTCACCTTAGTCCTCTCCTCGATCGAGGAGGAGAGGAGACACCCGCGTCATTTGTGAAATAATTTTGGCCCCACTATTTTCCTCTCATGCGAGCGATGGTTCTGGATGCGCCCACGCAGCCGCTGCAATTGCGCGATGTTCCCAAGCTGAAGCAGCCGGATGCCGGACAACTGCTGGTGCGTGTTTCCGCCTGCGGCGTTTGCCGGACCGATCTCCATATCGTCGATGGCGAATTGCCGGAACCAAAATTGCCTCTCATTCCCGGGCATGAAATTGTTGGCCGCGTCGAGAAGATTGGCCGCGCCGTAAAAACATTTCGCCAGGGGGATCGCGTCGGCATTCCCTGGCTGGGCTGGACCTGCGGCCAATGCAAATTTTGCCGCTCCGGTCGCGAAAATCTTTGCCCGCGCGCGCGTTTTACCGGTTATACCATCGACGGCGGTTACGCGGAATTCGCCGTCGCTGACGCCCGCTTCTGTTTCCATCTTCCCGATCAGTTCGACAATGTCGCGGCTGCGCCGTTGTTGTGTGCGGGCTTGATCGGGTTTCGCGCGTTGCGCAAATGCGGCGACCCGAAGCGTCTCGGCCTTTACGGGTTCGGCGCCGCCGCTCATATCATCGCGCAGGTCGCGGTTTTTGAAGGACGCGAAGTTTTCGCTTTCACCCGCGCAGGCGATTCCAAGACCCAAAAATTTGCGGAGCGCCTTGGCGCTACCTGGACTGGCGGCTCCGACGAAGCGCCGCCCGAAAATTTAGACGCCGCTATTATCTTCGCGCCGGTCGGTGCGCTCATGCCGGTCGCTCTGCGTCACCTCGAAAAAGGTGGCGTCGTAGTTTCTGCCGGGATTCACATGAGCGACATCCCGGCCTTCCCGTATCGCGATCTCTGGGGTGAACGTGCGATTTGTTCGGTGGCGAATTTGACCCGGCGTGATGGTGACGAGTTTTTGAAAATTGCGCCGCGCATCCCGGTACGAGCCGAAACGGAAACTTTTCCGTTGGCAGAGGCAAACGAAGCGCTGGCGCGTTTGCGCGCGGGTAAGTTAAATGGCGCAGCCGTCTTGGTGATGGAAACCTGATCGCGTGCGAAATCGCGCAGCCATCATCGGCGCCGGTGTTTCCGGACTAACCTGCGGCGTTGTTTTCGCCGAACGCGAATGGGACGTGACAATTTTCGCCGACGAAACCGGCCAGGAAACAACTTCTGGCGCAGCCGCGGCCGTCTGGTTCCCGTACGACGCCGAGCCGGCCGATAAAGTCATTCCCTGGTCGCTGACAACTTATGAACGATTACGCACGCTGGCGCGCGATTCGCAAAGCGGCGTCTCCATGATCGAAATCCGCCAATTCACCCGCGCCGGCGAAATCCCAATTCCCGATTGGGCAAAAAATTTAGGCGCGTGTCCTATTCCGGTCATCCCGAGCGAGAACGCCAGTCCGGCCCGGACCGAGGGATCCCGATATGAAACGAGCAGCTTTGATTTCCCACTCACCTTCACCAGCGGCTTCGCCTTAACTGTCCCGCTTATCGACACCACGATTTACCTCGATTATCTGGCCAACCGGTTCCGAACCGCCGGCGGCATAATCCAATCCGCTCATATTAGTAAGGTAGAAGAAACTCCGCGTGATTTTGATCTGATCATCAATTGCGCCGGCGTCGGCGCGCGCGAACTGGCTCACGATTCGGAATTGGAACCGCACCGCGGGCAGGTCGCGATCGTGCCAAAGCTCGATCTGGCGCGGGCAATTGTCTGCGACGACGCCCCATTGATGTACGCCATTCCCCGCGCGCACGATTGCGTTTTCGGCGGCACCAATTCCATCAGCGAAAATCGCGAGCCCTCATCCGCCGACACGACCGCGATCGTTTCCGAATGCAGCCGCGTCCTCGGGATCGACCCGCCGCCGGTGGTCGGCGTGAAGGTAGGGCTGCGCCCATTTCGAAAATCTGGAGTGCGGCTCGAGCCGGAAAAACTGCGGGATGGCCGCACCATCATTCACAACTACGGACACGGCGGCGCCGGCTTCACTTTGTCCTGGGCCTGCGCGGAAGAAGTCTGGGCAATTGCCTCACCTACCAGCTAGAGGCAGCTCGAGGCCGTTTTCCAAAACACTTTTGAATGTTGCAGGTGCAACACCTGAATATTAACTCGTCAGCGCTCCGCTTTGCCACCGAGTTCTTGGTAGGGCGAGACTCCGTCGAGCCCCGTAATTCGTGAATGAACTCTCGGAAACAATCGTAACCATCGAGAGGGGGGAGGCATAGGGTCGATCGCCTGGTCAGGCCTGTTGTTACGATCCACATATGCGCACCGTGAGTGCGATCACCTCTTGCTCCATCGGTGCTTCAGGGTAGCCGATGGTGAGACACTCAGACAGATACCGCCGGAGGAAAGGCTGGAACCCGCCGAGGCGTTCATATTGCGCGGTGTGCCCCAGTCCGTGGATAACCATCGTTCGATCGAACCTGGAATCGGAACGGATAAAGATGCCGTAGCGCAGCGCCAAACCGCGGGTGAGCGGCGAGAGAAATTGCGTTTCCTGAACAGCAGCGCGCAACCCCGGATCATCGGGGATGGGAATCTCAGGGAGATACAGCAGGCGGACCCTCTCTGGGGCGGCGACGCCGACAAGACGCGCATCCGCAAGCATCGTGTCCGATAATGCTTCGCCGGTCGCGAGGATGCGCTGTTCCTGCGCGGTCGCCCACTCACAGGCAAGCGGAAGGAGCGTCTCCAATTGTTCGGGCGTGATCGTGGAATTCATAAAATGTGGTGGAAAGGAAGATGTTGTTATCTGACAGCGAACGACGGTGTCAGATGCCTAACGAGAGTAAGATCGGTGACCGCTGTCAGGAGCGAGCGTCGATCGCAGTGAAACTGTCTTTAAGCATTGGGAAAACATCATCGCGAAGCAGGTAGTTGTCCGTGGATCATCTGGTCAGGGTTCACTTCGTTCGGGATCAACCCCGTGTTCTTACCCTGCGAAGCCAATAAAGGCCGGTCGCGATCAGTACCGGGCCGATACCCAGCGGCTCCCACCAATGAAAGCCGTGAGACTGGGGCAGGCGTTCAACGAACTGATTGTAGCAAATCCAGCAAATGATAGCCAAACCGAATCCAACTGCGAGGATGCCGAAGGTGAGTCGAAACATCAATTGTATCACCGCCTTCATTCTTTTTTAGCGTCGCTGCGCGATGCGTTCTAACGAGAACAAGGCTCAGTGAATGGGGATTATGGCGTGCCCACAGGTCCGGCCATGCCGCCTCGCAATCCTAGGTCAGCGCGATGGCTTGGAAGGAGCTGACGACGTCGTCGGGGCCGGCTGCGGTGAAGAAACTTTCGTAAAAACCGGGACCCAGATCCCAGTAATCGCCCTTGTAATATTCGTCGCGATAAAAACGCCAGATCCCGCTGACAACAATGACGCAACTGATGCGGTCGTTCCAAAAATCGCCCAGATAATGGAAGCTGAGATTGGTCCGGGCGTAGGCGCCTTTGAAGCCGGTGTGATCGTAAACGATGATCTCAGGCAGCCGCAAATTTCCTTCGAGCGGTTTGTCGTGGGCGTCTTTTGGCGTGGCGGCGCAGGCGTGATAACTCAACGGCCCCACTTTCCATTTGGTATCGATGACGCAGCCGTTGTCGGGTGAAAGTTCGGTCTTGGGTACTGATTTCATAAGCGACGGATTTCTCTTGATTTCAACAAAAGGAAAGTTGCGTGTCGAGCAAGGAAAGTCGTGCAAAAAACGCGCAGCTCAGAACCGGGGTCACCGACCCGGGCTTCAGGGGGAAGGATCGATTACGAGCAAGATTATGAGCATGAGTAGGAGCACGGTCCGCGGAGCGGAATTAAATGCGGGCTTCGCGGTGGGTGGTGCGGAGGCGGATGGTTTTTTGCGAAAGATCGTGGCTGGCCCGGATGAAACGGACGGTACGGCTTTTGGCCCGCATCAAAATCGAATGGGTGACGGCGGTCGCGCCCTGGGAACGGACGCCCCGCAAAAGCGCGCTATCGCTGATACCGGTGGCGCAAAAGACGATGTTTTTTCCGTTGGCCAGATCATCGGCGGAATAAATGCGATCGATTTCTTTTTCGTAACCCTCCTCGACCAATTTCTTGCGTTCTTTCTCGTCACGCGGCCACATTTTGCATAGCATATCCCCGCCGAGACACTTGATCCCGGCCGCCGCCAGCACCGCTTCAGGCGAGCCACCGATCCCCATGTAAAGATCAACTCCGCTGTCCGGAATGGCTGGCGCCATTGCCGCCGCGATGTCGCCGTCCCCGATCATGCGAAGCGAAGCCCCCGCGGCGCGAATTTCATCGACCATTTCCTTGTGCCGCGGGCGGTCGAGCATCATGACGACGATGTCCTGCACGCGTTTGTCCACCGCGCGCGCGACGATGGCCAGGGTTTCCGGAATGGGCGCCTCCAGTTTCAAATTATCGCCCCGGCGTTGCATGTATTGGATCACGCGCGGGCCGTAGGAAAGTTTCGTCATGTAAAATGAAGGCACATCGCGAAGCGCGACTTTGACGCCTTCTTCCGGGCTTGCCGCCGCGATGCAACTGATGGAATTAGGTGCCCCTTTTGAGATGTTGGTCGTGCCATCGATTGGATCAATTGCGATATCGAACTGCGGCGTCCCCGGCAGCCAGGTGCCGAGTTGTTCGCCTTTAAAAATCCCCGGCGCGTTATCTTTGATTCCTTCACCGATGACCACCTCACCGCAGATGTTCATGAGATCGAACATGCCGCGAATGGCGTCGCTGGCGGCGGCATCAGCCGCTTCCTTATCGCCCCGGCCAAGCCATTTCAAGGAGTTGAGCGCCGCCGCTTCGGTCGCGCGCAGGAAATCGATCTCGATGATGCGCTCGATGTCGTGATAATTCTGCTTCGGCAGGCGCGGCATGAGGAGCAATTACTTTGCGCGCGCAACGGGTGGCTGACAAGTGGGAGACCTCTCCGGGCAGCGCGTACGCTACCTGGAAAGGAAATCCCAACCCCCAAAATCCAACGAATCCCCAAGCGCCAATGACCAAACGGTGCCCTCGCCGTGTCGAGCGTAATTCCATTGTGGCCGAAACTCTGTCGAGGCGAAAGCGGGCCCGCGTTGATCGGAAACATTGGATTGATTGCGGCTCCGCAGAGCGTCGCCCTACCAGGAAGATTTTCGCAAGAACACATTGGTAGGGCGAGACTCCGTCGAGCCGCGGAGTCAAAGAACAGATGCGCGGTTAAGCTAGAATTTTTTGGACACGACAGCGCGTGTCCCTCCAAGCGGAATGAAGGCGGGCACCTTGCGCGCGTACTCTTCGTAGGCACTACCGAATTGTTCGCGCAAAAGTTTTTCTTCGCTGCGGATGCGGATGATGGTGCCGATGCAGTAAACAAGGGACCCGATCAGAAGACCGATCCAGTGTCCGTAGGCCAGGCTGCCAGTTACGAGCATGCCGAACATGCCGGCATAAATCGGATGGCGGACGATTCGGTAAGGTCCGCCTTGTATCAGCTTGTGATGTTCGAGGACACGCGCTTGCAGACTCCATTGTTGGCCGAGAGTGCGCACGGCGGCGGCGATGAAAATCAGAGATGCGAGCACGAGGACGACGATCATGGCCGCAACGATGTATTGCGCACGCCAATCGACCGGCAAAAATGGCGTGAACGGTTTGCGCGCGATCATCCAGGCAATGGCGAACGCGAATGCCTGAATGAAGATTGCGATCCCGGAGCTGCGATCAGCCTTTCTAGTTTTGCCGCGAGATCGCTTGCGCATGAACAGGAAGATCGCGCCGAATGCGAGATAACCGGCGCCGACAAAATTCAGCGGCAAAAGATAAAGCCAACGCGGCATCAGATGGGATTGAAACGAAACACTTGGGCCGCCACGAACTATTTCATCGCGTCAACCATCTCGTGATGCCGATGAAGCGACGGACGGATTCGAAGAAAAACTTCGAGGCCATAGCCAATTTCATCGCCGTAATACCGATCCAATTCATTCGCCCGATGATCGACCGTGAATTGCGCGCCGAGTCCGAGATCAACGCCATCGCCATGCGTAAAATCGTGCACGTAGCCGAATGACGCAGCGTAGATCGGAAATATTTTTGCGAGGTCCGCGCCATTGAGCACGAGTTCGTGTCCCGATTTTTCCACGCGCTCTAGCCGGGTATAAAAAGTGTCGCGTCCGCGCTGAAAATCGGACTCGAGGAGGAAGGATTGCGTTTTGCCCTCGTGGGTATCGTCGTTTTGGCCCCAGACGAAGGTATTTGCCCAATTCGCGTCGTGGCCCAACGCCTTATTATATATGATCGAAGCAGTGGTGCGATGCCGGTTCGCCGTTGGCTCGAGCGCCTCCGGACTCTTGAGGTAACCATGCGAGAATTGCAGGGCAAGATCCGGCGTCGGATTCCAGGAAATGCGTCCAGTGGCGGAATCAAAACGCGGCCGATCAAAATCGTAACGGTCCTCGTCCGGTTCGCGTCCGGTAAAAACGCTGCCTTCGATTTTCACGGTGCGCCAGACCAACCCGCCGGTGGCAACACCAAAGGTGACGTGAGACGAATCCTGCCAGTGATGGCCAAGCGGCGCATCGGGATCGTCCATCGCCGAAACGCGATGCATGAATGTGGGTGGCCCGAGGGCGGGCTCGCCCGGATAACCGAAATAGATGTAGCCCGAAAGATCGGGCGTGAATTTTTGCGAATAGGTCAACGATAATTCGCTGAACAAATCGTGGGGATGCTGCCGGTCGTGCAGCGGTTGATCGTGCCACGATTCGCCTGATTGAAAAAGCAGCGGATAACCGCGGCCGCCTTCGGTCAGCGGATCGACACTCATCATCAGGCGCGCGCCGAGCTGCGCGTTGTCGCCGAGCGGATGCGAGAACATTCCCATCAGCCAATTCGGCGCATCGATGCGATCGTCGCCGCGCCGGGTGCTGACATTGGTGTAACGCGGAAAAACCGCGCCATGGAGCATGAGCATATCCCGGCCGAGCATGAACATGCGTCCGTACATCGGCGAGGAATCGGGCAGCCAGCTCGTGCCCGAGCCTTCGCGCGACATCGGATCGGCCAAGTTCACCGACGATTGCATTTTCATTTCATCCATTGCGTGTCCTTCCTCCATGTGATGATGATGCATCGGTTCGCGGGCGGTTGAGTCAACCGCCCCTACCTTGGTCGAATGTTTAGCGTTCGATTTCTTCACGGGCACCAATTCCATTCCGCATTTTGGACACTTACCGGGATGGTCCTGCACCACTTCGGGATGCATTAAGCAGGTGTATTGGGTGACTTCCGGTTTCGGAGTCTGCGCCAGGAGCGCAGATGTGATAATCGCGACTAAAATAAGAGCTAGAAATTTTTTAAGCATTGTTAAAGGTGCGGAATACCTCCGCCGGTTTTTCACCGACGGAGGCTTCCAATTAGTTAGCCCATGCCCTTATCACGCGCAGCAGTGGCCGCCGGAGCAGCACTTGGCGCCACCACAGCAGTCAGCAACCCGCGAAGTCGCGGTCGCTGTGCTGATCATGGCCAGGGCGGTAATAATCATCAAAAGGTACTTCATTGAGTCCCTCCTGTTGAATTCGATTACACCTCGCTCACGTATGAGCGAGCCGACGCGAACAGACAATCAGGCGCGCGGCGGTGGAACAGGAGGACGATCGGATCGCGATGATGAGGCGGCGATTTCGCCGACAAGCTTTTCGCCGCGTTCTGACGAAAAGGCAAAGAGGTAAGTGGAAGCGGCTATGAGTGAGAGTCCGACGTTGCAGGCCGGGCAACATTGGCGGTCTTGCGATTTGACTGGTTCGCTGCCGCCGCAATGGCCGCGCTCCCCAGCCATATGTGCGCAGCAGCTCATCCGATGTCGTGAGGGTTGTGGCACTTCAGCGCGAACTGGGAGGGTCACCGCAAAAATCGATGAAATGACGATCAAGACAAAGCAGCGCGATAACGCCGTGATCACGATGCTGAACCTAACACTTCACCAATATGAATCAACGCGCACGCGTTGCCCTTTCGTGAAAATTGAATTCATGCGAGAATCGAGATTCGGACGACGTGCGCGAGCATTAGTTCACGGTTGTTTTCTCTGCTTCGAAGATTTTTGGCCGCAAAACTGCCCAACTCAGCGAAGCGCTGCGCGAATCCGTTTACTCGGGATCTGCCTTTCTGAAAACAGGCTGCGCAACGTCGCGGGTTAAGAAGCGGTTCTTCACTCGTCATTTGTTGGCGTCCTTCTTACTGCGCGTGAGCTGTCTCATGGCTCTGAATCCTGTCGATCGAGAAGTTCTGGACACTGCATTTGGAATGTCATCTGCCGCGAATGAACCGCTTAACCCGGATGCTGTTCGCTCGAAGCTCGGAGGAATTAATGAGGACGACTTTTATGTTAGTCTCGAGATAATGGAAGGAGACGGCTTGATTGAAACGAGTCGCAAGCTCGCGAGGCGACCATCCAACTTTTGGGTTACCTCCCGAGGCGTCGTTAAACTATTGGACGAGAATGGCCAAAGACCTGCCATTCAA
>QHRJ01000170.1 GCA_003220075.1 Verrucomicrobiota bacterium | reverse complement strand
GACGAAGGCGTGTAACCTCAGATCGATGTCGGCCACGATTGTGCCCAGCCTTCGCTATCGGAACGCGTCGGCGGCGATTGAATGGCTTTGCCGCGTTTTCGGACTTCTGAAAAATCTTGTTGTGCCAGACGACAGCGGCCGTGTTGCTCACGCGCAATTGAGCTTTGGCGATGGAATGATGATGCTCGGCTCTGTGCGCGACAACGAGTGGGAACGCTTTATCAAACGGGCGGACGAAATCGGCGGAGCGGCAACGCAATCTCTTTACCTCGTCGTGCCGGACGCTGATGTTATTTACGAACGAGCAAAAAACGCCGGCGCCGAAATCTTAATTCCAGTCAGGGACGAGGAGTATGGTGGGCGCAGTTTTTCCTGTCGCGACCTTGAAGGCCATCTTTGGACCGTCGGCACCTACGATCCTTGGAAGATGGATTAGCCAGGTGGCCAACTCATTTGCCGCTGCCCGAGCACGTGCACGTGCAAATGCGGCACGCTTTCTCCCGCATCGGGCCCGCTGTTAACTACGACGCGAAAACCGTTTTTGAGCTCGAACTTTTTTGCAACTTCGGCCGCGGCCAACAACAGATCGCCCAACAGCTCGCGATCACTCGTTTTGGCATCGAGCAAACGTGGTAGCGCCCGTTTGGGAACAATCAGCACGTGAACCGGTGCCTGCGGGTTAACGTCGCGAAACGCAATCAGATTTTCTTTTTCCAGCACGATGTCAGCTGGAATTTCGCGGGCGATGATCTTCTCGAAAATCGTCACGGTTTAACGAAGCGAGCAGTTTAACTCGGGCAAACCTTTTGCCGCGGAAAGTTTTTCGCGAACGAAACAAACGATCTCCCCGCGCAGAACATCGCAGGCCCGAGACCAGACGCGGGTACCGCGCAGATGTTTCACGCAGGGATTGAGCGCGACCAGTTGCACCGAGGTCACCTGGGTTTGCAAGAGCAGTTCCAGCCGGCGCGTTAACATTTCAAAAAAGGCCAGCTCATATCCGCCGCCGGCGCTGTAAGCGATTTCAAACAATGAAATCGTTACTGGTGGCGGCGTGGGGCTGAAGTACGGCACGATTTCCTTGTAGCCAATCACTTTCAAAACGTAACGCACGGTTTGTGACAGCTGGTTAAAAGCAACGAAGCTCTCGTCATTCCGCAGCCGAAGATAAAAGGCGATGCTTTCGGTCACGTGATCAGTCAGCCACCAGCTGGGGTAGCCCGCGTCGCTCGCTGCGCGCGTAATTGCTTCTCGTAACCACCCGCGATCAAATTCGAAAAGCTGGCCGGTTTCAGCTTTCAAATATGGGAATTCTTCCTTGAACGCGACCATTCTTAGCGTTTCTCCGCGGGAAAAAGTTCTCGCTGCTGCGCATTCGTCTTCACCCGGCGACCCAGTGCCTGAATTGCGTCGACAAATTCATCGGCCTGCTCAAAACGGCGATGGACCGATGCGAAGCGCAGGTAGGCGACCTCATCGATGTCGCGCAGTTTTGCCATCACGTGCGTGCCGATTTGCGCCGAAGTGACCTCGCGTCCACCAGTTTCAATTTCATGAATGATATCGTCCACGGCCTGTTCGAGAAGGACGAGACTGATCGAACGTTTCTCACACGCCTTGGCCAAGCTGTTGACGAGTTTCCGCCGGTCAAACGGCTCATGGGAACGATCGCGCTTGATCACACGAAGATCGGTGCGCTCGATTTCTTCATACGTGGTATAACGATAGGCGCATTTCAGACATTCGCGGCGGCGCCGAATGCTGAGGCCTTCCCGGGACTGGCGCGAATCGATCACCTTATCATCCCGCGACCCGCACTTTGGACAACGCATAGTGTCGGAGCACTCAGTATCACACAACAACTTGTGGCGTCAACGTGCGAAAACAACAATTGCGCAATTCCGCTTCCGACGAAGGGGGACCTCGCCCCAGTCCGCGCGCACACAACCGCCAAACCGCCGCGTGTTACGGAAGACAGGCCGGAGGCCCGTCTTACCGTGTTCCGTCGCCTCAATTTCAAATAAGGACGCGACCCAAATCTTGTGCCCGAGGCACGAGGTGTTCTTAAGCTGCGGCCGCTTTGGGAGCAGCAATTTTTTTCTTTGGCTTTGCCTTTTTCTCTTCGAACTGGAAACCAACTTTCCCGTTTTCCAATTTCAGGTACGCGGAAAAGGCGCGTCCTTTTTTGGAAATAAACTTGTGCAAAAGATCGGTCTTTCCGGTGGTAATCAGTTTCTGCACCTGTTCCTTTGGAATTTCGCGATGCAATATGTTTTTACTAATGCGAAAGTTGCAAGTCTTAGGTGTTGCGATGGCGTTTTCGCAGGCGCAGGAACGATCCAGAACGTAAACCTGCCCCTTGTGGCAAACCGGGCACAATCCCAGCGCTTCATGTTTTTCCGTGTCGATCTTTTGCTCGGCATCGAGACCGTTCTCACCAAAATCGAACAGCGGTTTCTTCTCCGCCCCAAGCTTAACTACAGCTTCGAAAGGTCGCCCCATTTTACTGCGGAAACCTTGCAGCGGCCCCACCCGCCCTTTTGCTAACAATTCGTGAACTTCCTCCGGCTCAAATTGTCGCGAGGCCATTGTCTTCCACATCAACCAGTCGCAGTTTAGGCAGCGGAAAGTCTTGTAATCTTCCTTGATCGGGCCTCCGCCGCAGTTGGGACATTTGGCGTCGATGGTGGCGTATTCGCCCTCGATCGTTTCGCCGCGAAAATTGCGGACGTTCTCGACGATCTCTCGCGTTAAATCGCGGATGTCTTCCATGAAATGCCGGCGATCGAGTTTGCCGTGCGCCATTTGTTTCAAACGCGATTCCCATTCGCCGGTCATTTCCGGTGTGCATAGCACATCGGTGTGCAGATTTCGCAGCAGCGTGATCAAGGATAACCCTTTGGCGGTAACGATTAGCTCCTTCCCTTTGCGTTCGATGTAACCATCGTGAATCAGACCTTCGATGATTTGCGACCGCGTTGCTGGAGTACCGAGCCCGCGTTCGCGCATCGCCTCACGCAGCTCTTCGTCCTCGACCAATTTCCCCGCGCCTTCCATGGCCGAGAGCAGGGTCGCTTCGGTGAAACGCGCCGGCGGTTTCGTTTCATTTTCCTTGATCTCCACCGCAAGCACTCTGGCCGATTCGTTAGGCGCAACGGGAACGATGGCCTGATCGTCTTCGCCGCCTGCTTCTTTGCCATAAACCGCCAGCCAACCCGGATCGACAATGATCTTTCCATCGGTTTTAAACGGCTCGCCTCCGACTCGGGTAATGCGCGTGGTCACCTCGAATTGTGCCGCCGGATAAAAAACCGCGATGGTCCGGCGCGCGACCATATCGAAAATCTTTCGCTCAAATTCGTCGAGACGCGCAGGCGAAGCGCCCGTTGGAATGATAGCGTGGTGATCGCTCACCTTTGCGTTATTGAAGACGCGCTTGGTTGGCTTCACCCAATCGCTGTTCAATGCTTTCTTAGCATGTCGGGCCAATGTCGGATCGTTAAAGGTCGCCATCACTTTGCGGACCTGCGCGAGATTATCCTCCGGCAAATAACGCGAATCAGTCCGCGGATAAGTTAGCACCTTGTGCTTCTCGTAAAGGGCCTGGGCCAATTGCAGCGTTCGTCGAGCGTGCAAACCAAAACGGTTATTCGCCTCCCGTTGGAGAGTCGTTAGGTCGTAAAGCAGTGGCGAAAGCTGAGTAGATGGCTTTTTCTCTTCGCTGACGACGCCGATTTTACCTTTGCATTTTTGCTCGATTTCCGCGGCTCTTTCCCGGCCCCAAATCCGCTCCGCGCGCGCGTCTTCATCTCCATCTTTCTTAAAATTCTCATCGAACCAGCGGCCACGATAGCTTCCAGCCTCGACACCGAATTCAGCATGAACTTCGAAATATGGCCGTGGCTTGAATCCCCGGATTTTTTCTTCACGGCCAGCAAGAATCGCCAGCGTCGGTGTCTGTACCCGGCCCGCGGCGGTCATTTGAAATCCGCCGCCGCGCGAGTTGAAGGAGGTCAAGGCTCGGGTGGCATTGATGCCGACAAGCCAGTCGCTCTCCGCCCGGGATCGCGCGGCGTCGGCTAACGGTCGCATCTCCTGCTCGGAGCGCAGATGCTCAAACCCGGCGCGGATTGAGTCAGCCGTCATCGATTGCAACCAAAGCCGGCGCGTCGGTTTTTTCCCTCCGATCCAGCGCATGGTGTTGCGAAAAATCAGTTCACCTTCACGTCCGGCATCACAGGCATTGATGATCTCAGTCACAT
>QHRJ01000220.1 GCA_003220075.1 Verrucomicrobiota bacterium | reverse complement strand
TCAGCGGAAATTTCGGAAAAACTTTAAAAAAGTGTTGACATGCTTCCGGCACATCCGATAGCATCCCCACTCCACTTCGCAGGGAAAAACTAACTTCATCTATGAAAAAGAAATCCACTTCGCAATCAGCCTTCTTTAATCTTCGCATTTTAACAGCTTCTGTGTTTTGCCTCCTCGGCATCGCTGTGGCGTTATTCGCCCAGGGAAATCGCACAAGGGCCGTTCACCAAGCCAATCGGTCAACTATAAATCAGGCTGCGCCCGGCTCACAGACGCCGGACGTGGTGCGGATGGTTGGACCGGTTGTGCTGAACGCAGACTTACGCAGACTTCCTTATGTCGCACCGAAGGAGGAGGTTGAGGAGCGCCGGCTGACGCGCTATCCGCTGCCGCAGGATGGGGCGGCACCGCCACTGCCAGACTCCGCCCTTGCGCACGTTCAGTCGGTAGTCAAAGGCATTCTGCGCGCCGTACCGAAGATGCCGTCGCCACTGCTGACATTTGATGGGATCAACTCTGCGCAGAGCGGCTGCGGTTGTTTGCCGCCTGACAGCGACGGCGATGTGGGCCCGAATCATTACGTCAACGCGGTCAATAGCTCTTTCAAGATTTACGACAAAAATGGCAACACCCTCGCAGGGCCCACCACATTCAACTCGTTGTTTGCGCCACTGACTGGCACGCCATGCAGCAACGCGAACGACGGAGATCCTTTTGTCTTGTATGATTCCATAGCCGATCGCTGGCTGGTGAGTGACTTCGCCTTTCCTTCGTTTCCGGGAACCTCATTTTTTCAGTGCATCGCTGTGTCGCAGACCAGCGACCCCGTCAGCGGCGGTTGGTTCCTGTACGCCCTGCAAGTGGATCCGGCGAACCCAACATTTCTCGGCGATTACCCCAAGTTTGGATTGTGGCCGGACGCCTACTACCTGACCATGAACCTGTTTTCGAGTCCGACTACCTTTAACGGCGTTCGTGCCTACGCACTCGACCGCGCCAGCATGATCACCGGCGGTCCGACTAATGCGGTGGGCTTCACGCTCAGCGCGGCAGATGTGGGCGCTTCCTATAGCTTTGTTGCCTCGACTTTCCGCACCGGGGATCCGCCGCCTGTAGGGGAACCTGAATTTGTCCTGGCGGTCGACAGCCCAGCCAGCGGTGGCGTGACCCTGACACAGGTTCATGGCCGGCTGTTCCATGTCGATTTTGCCGTGCCGGCAAATTCGACTTTCGGCGTTGGCGCCAGCCATGCTCCAAACGCTGAGATAACAGTCAGCGGGTTCATTGATGCCTTCACGAACACTACTACGCACCTTGTGCCGCAGTCGGGAACCTCGCAGCGGCTGGACACCCTGGGCGATAAAATCATGACGCCGGTCGCTTACCAGAATCTCGGCGGCGCTGAATCGTTGTGGGCTTCGCAAACGGTTTGTACTGACGCGAACTGCACTGGTCCAACGGGCGTTCGCTGGTATCAGTTCGATGTCACCGGCGGTACGTTTAACACAACCCCTGTGCAGCAGCAGACCTGGACCAATGGCGATGACGGCCTATGGCGCTGGATGCCCAGCATAGCCGTCGATCAAGACGGCAACGCCGCCATCGGCTATTCCACATCGAGCACGACTATATTTCCCGGAATCCGTTATGCAGGACGCCTTGCCGGCGATCCGTTAAATGACATGGGGCAGGGGGAAGCCGTGATGACCAATGGGGGCGGCGCGCAGACCAGCGCTTTCGATCGCTGGGGCGATTACAGCTACCTGAGCATCGATCCAGCTGATAACATGAGCTTCTGGCATGTGAACGAATACTTCACGTCAACTAGCAGCGCCTCGTGGTCCACTCGAATCGGCAAGTTCGATTTCGTAGGAGGCGGTGGAACCCCGACACCGACACCGACTCCCGCTGCGTGCAGTTGGGCAAGTGGCCCAGATCTACCGAGCGCTGGGACGCGCCTTGTTGGAGTGTTTTTCCCAGCCAACGGGAAGTTTTACGCCATGGGCGGCCGCGACGTCAATAACGTCGAGTTCACTCATCCGTTTGAGTACGATCCCGTCAGCAACAGTTGGACCACTAAGTCAGCTACTTACCCTGACAACCACGTGAACAACATGGCTTGCAGCGTGCTAAACGACAGCGGAACGGACTATATCTATTGCGCGGGTGGATCGGAGTTCACCGGCCAGACCACTAGCGGTCACGTCTTCCGTTATGATCCGGTCGCTGACAGCATCACCACTGTTGCCAGTAACTGGCCGCCTGGCGACGCGGGCACTCTGCCGGGTGGCTTCACTGTTTTCAACAACAAGCTCTACACTCTGGGTGGCTTCGACATCCCGAATGGGATTGGGACCAGCCAGATTTGGGAGTTTACGCCTAACCCTGCGGGCTGGGTGCTGAAGAATGCTACTCTGCCCGTTCCGCTCGGTTACATACCGACTACCACCATCGGCAGTCTAATTTACACAGGTGGCGGGGCTGATATCACCGGTGGCGTTCTCACCGACACGCAAAACTCCTTCGTCTATGACCCAGGGGCTGATTCCATCTCCACGATTGCCCAGATACCCACGGCCACAAGCAACACCCGGGCGGTCAACTTCTGTAACCTGATGTATGTCTTGGGTGGGAATTTTAACGCCCCCGAAAATGAGGTGGACATCTACGACCCGGTTAGTAATACGTGGTCGATCGGTACTCCATTCGCAATCGCTGGGCGTAACTTCGCCGCCGACACTGATGGCACTAATAATATCTGGAAAGCAGGCGGCTACGACAGTGGCCTGGCGATAATTGCCTCGATGGAAATCTTCCACTGTGACGTCAGTCCTTGCGGCGGGCCTACGCCCACGCCAACTGTGACGCCAACACCAACTGTGACGCCGACGCCGACTGTGACGCCACCCCCACCTACTCCTACGCCGAGGCCGACTCCGACGCCGCGTCCGCGCCCAACTCCGTACCCGCGTCCCACGCCTTAAGGAATAGTTAAAAGGTAGAAGCGTTAAACAGTTAAAAGTAAGTAAAGCGGGAACTCGCGGGGCAACTCGCGAGTTCCTTGCTTTATGGGAGGACTGATTGGGTAGCGGTCGCCGCGGCGACTTGCCGATCGCGTCCTCGCGGGCGCGGACTTTTCTTCTCGCTTCAGAAACGGCTTGACCAAATCTGAGCGACTATCTATAACCGGCGTTTCCTGCTCCTTGAAGTTTCCCGAAACAAAACATCCATGGCGCGCCGAGCGACGGCAGAAGCAGCGTCTCAGTTCCTCGGAAACATTGCTCCGCAGAAATTCACCCTGATTAAAAATGAAAAAAAGTTCCTACACCCGATCAGTTGTCCGCCACAACCCTTGCCTCGCTGTAGTCCCGCGACTACGAGACGAAGGCGGGTTCTTTGATCTTCGCGCATTAATCGGCTTTACGCTTTGCTTCGCGGGCGTGGCATTAGCGCTTTTCGCGCACTTCTCACCTGCCACTGATCGCCTTGGACTTTCAGGCGCGGCGAAAGCATCGCGTCCACTACCGTATATGCCGGCGCCCGGTGGCAGACCCGAGGCCGAAGCTGCCGATCTGGCGCGGTTGGAACGATTCTGGAACGATCGTTTGACCTATCCTACAGGCCGCTTTGATCCGGGATGGCTGCGGGCTGCCGCTGTGCAACATGCACGCCTGCCCATGGGCGTCCCTGCAGGAGTGCCTGCCAAGCTGAATTCACGAAGTCCACTGACGTTTACTACCACAAGCTTTACGCCTCTCGGTCCGCAACCAGAACGTATGACTGGGTGTTCGGGCTGTTTTGATTACACAACGACCGAAGGGCGAGTAAACTCCATTGCGGTCGATCCAACCACCACGGTGAATGGCAGCATTGTGGCGTATCTTGGGTCAGTTGGAGGCGGCGTGTGGAAGACAACCAATTGTTGTAGTAGTACCACTACCTGGAGTGTGGTAACCGATGATCCATTGATTTCCACGACAGCTATCGACAGCGTTACAATCGATCCCAGCGATCATAACACCGTCTATGCCGGCACAGGCGATCTCAATTTC
>QHRJ01000219.1 GCA_003220075.1 Verrucomicrobiota bacterium | reverse complement strand
TTCCCTGCGAATACAAATGCTCCATCACCGCGCAGCCAAAACCGTTGTGCAAAACGTGGTCCTCAATCGTGCAAACGACTTCGACGCTGCGGGCAAAAAATTCGAGCGTCCCGGCGTCGAGCGGTTTGATCCAGCGCGGATTAATGAGCGCGACAGAAATTCCTTTTTCTTGCAGTTTCTTGGCTGCTTCCTCCGCCACTTCGAACATGTTGCCGAGTCCGAAAATCGCGACCTCTCGTCCGTGCTGCACGACTTCGGCTTTTCCGATCTCGAGCAGTTTCGGTGTAGGCTTCGGTTTCGCGCCCGTGCCCGCCCCGCGCGGATAACGGATTGCAATCGGACCGGCGTTGTAGTTCGCCATCGTCCAAAGCATGTCCACGAATTCATCTTCGTCCTTGGGCTGCATATGCACCCAGTTTGGGATGTGCCGGAGATAACCGATATCGAACAAACCGTGATGGGTCGGTCCATCGTCCCCGCTCAATCCGGCACGGTCCATGCAAAGCGCGACGTTTAGTTTCTGAATTGCCATGTCGTGAATCGCCATGTCGTAAGCGCGTTGGAAAAAAGTCGAATAAATCGCGAGGAACGGCTTCAGTCCTTGCGTGGCCAGGCCGCAGGCAAATAACGCGGCGTGTTCTTCCGCGATGCCGACGTCGTAATAGCGGTCAGGGTGCGCCGCTTGAAAAAATCCGAGTCCGGTGCCGCTCGGCATCGCCGCGGTGATGGCAACGATGTTCTTGTTGGAATCGGCAAACTTGGCCAGCGTTTTGCCGATGGTTTCGGAGTAAGTCGGGGTCGGCGTCGGCGCTGTCTCGCCTGTCTCGAGTTTGTATTTGCCGAGGCCGTGGAACTTGTCCGGCTTGGCAATGGCAGGCTCGTAGCCTTTCCCTTTTTTCGTTAGAATGTGCAACACCACCGGTTCTTCCTGCGTTTTCAAAAACTCGAAGGTTTTGATCAGCAACGGAATATCGTGTCCATCGATTGGCCCGTAATAACGCAGCCCGAGTTCTTCGAAAATCACGCTCGGCACCAGCAGATTTTTGACCCCTTCCTCAAATTTGTGCGCGAGATGCACCGCGCCCTTGCCCGCGACCGCTTCGATGAAGCGGCGCGCTTTTTCGTGCAACCCCGCGTACATCGGATGAGTGGTAATGGTGTTAAAATAGGAAGCGATGGCGCCGACATTTTTTGCGATCGACCATTCGTTGTCGTTGAGCACCACGATGAAACGCTTCGTCTGCGATTTGGCGTTGTTCAGCGCTTCGTAACTGATCCCGCAGGTGAAAGCGGCGTCGCCCGCCACTACCACGACGTGCTCGTCATCGGCGCCGCGCAAATCCCGGCCAACTGCCATCCCCAGCCCCGCCGACAACGCCGTGCCGGCGTGCCCGGCGCCGTAGCAATCGTGTTCGCTTTCGGTGCGTAACAGAAATCCGTTCAACCCCTGGTATTGCCGCATCGTCCCAATGCGATCGAGACGGCCGGTAAACATTTTGTGGACGTAGCCCTGGTGGCTGACGTCGAAAACGAAGCGATCCTTCGGAGTGTTGAAGACGCGATGCAGCGCGATGGTCAATTCGACCACGCCCAGATTGGGCCCAAGATGGCCGCCAGTCTGCGAGAGAACCTTTATCAGCTCCTCGCGCACTTCCTGAGCAAGCTGCGATAAATCCTGCTCGCCGATCGCTTTCACATCCGCCGGTCCGCGAATGCCGTCGAGTAAACGCCCTCTGTTTTTAGAAGAGTCTGACGTCATCGGTATCTTTTTCCTCCATTGCGTCCGCGGTCATTGGCGGTTCGGCCGCAGCAAAATTTTTCACCGAAGTTTTGCCGGCATGATCGCGGGTGATGATTTGGATTTTCTGTTCCGCGTGGGCGAGACGGTCCTGGCAAACTTTCACCAGTTTCATTCCCTCCTCGTAACGCACCAGCAAATCTTCCAGCAACATTTTCCCGGATTCCATTTCCTCCACGATTTTTTCCAGCCGCTCCATCGCCGTCTCGAAACTTGTTTCCGGTTTCTTCGCAGAACTAGCCATGGCAAACGTCCAATTAAGCATAGTGGCGCGGAGAAAAAAGCGCGACTTCCCATCGGGGGATTTTTGAATTTTCCGAATCCGGGAATTTGCCGTAATAAATAGCGGATGAAGGCGCCGTGGCTGCTCATTGTTAGCCTGACAGTTTGGGCGAGTAGCGCGCACGGGCAAGGCATGGCCCGCACCGGGGCACGGCGTAATCCCCCGATAGGGGTGCCAGTCACGGCGCGGCCGACGCGTAGTACTAGTAATAGTACTGCTCCTGGGAACCGCACCGAGGGCGTCCTGATCGATATGGACACTAATCTCGGCCGCGGCATTTACGCCGAATTGAATCAGAATTATAAGGAGGCGGTTAAATTGCTAACTCTCGCGTTAGAAGACGAACGCGGAGAAGTTATTAAACTTGCTTTGGCCCGCCGCTTTCGCGGATTGGCTTACAAACATCTCGGCCGCCGTGATGAAGCTCTCAATGATTTCCTCGAGGTAATTCGGATCCAGCCGAAACTTGACCTTGGCTACTACGACGCCGGCGTTATCTACAATCTGACGAATCGTTATAAAGAAGCGGTCGATGCGATGACGCGCGCGATCGATTTGCGAAACGATGATAGCGGTTTGGCGCGGCGTAGAAGCGAGCGCGGAAATGCTTACTTTCATTTGGGTCAATTCAAACGGGCCCAGGACGATTTCGTCGCCGCAGTGCGACTCGGTCCGCGCGACCCCGATGTGCTGAATAACGCCGCCTGGTTTCGCGCGACCTGTCCCGATCCCGCTCTTCGTAACGGGAAAGAAGCGGTCGAACTGGCTTCGCGGGCGTGCCAGTTAGATAAATGGAAGGATGCCGATCAAATCGATACCCTGGCGGCGGCGCACACCGAGGCCGGCAACTTTGCTGAAGCCGAACGCTACCAGCTAAAAGCGCTCTCCCTCTTGTCCGCGAATGAGGCGCTCCGCCCCAAGTTTCAGGCGCGTCTCAAACTATATCGCGCGAAGCAGCCTATCCGGCAGGAGATCGGGCAAAGTTGAACGGCTTGCTGCCCTCCTCCTGAGAACTGATAACAGACAACGCCTTCCCACTTAGACACCGCGGGTGAGGGCATAGGCGTAGCAATCACGAGGATCTGAGGAGATGTTGAGATGAACTGAAAACTGGGGTAGTACGCCCTCGCGGCTGAATCCAGCCTTTTCCAGCGCCCGGGCCGAGGAATGGTTTTCCACATCACACGCTGCCCAAACCCGGGAAACCCACGGCTGAGTAAAAGCCCAATCGACAACTACGGTGATCGCTTCCGGCATGTAACCGCGCCCCCAGTGAGAACGTGCGAGAAGAAAGCCGAGATTGAATCCACCATCCTCTGTCCGCGCCCCGATCGATCCAAGCAACTGTCCGGCGTTGTTGGTGAAAAGCAGCCAGCAAAACTCCTCCTGCTTTTCCCAGGCCGCCAGGAAACGATCAATCACCGCCCGCGTTTCAGCGATGTCTGCATGCGGACGCCAGGTCAGATAGCGGGTCACTGCCGGGTCTTGCGCATATGCACTAAACATCAGTGGCGCGTCCGCCGCCTGTGGCTTACGCAGTAACATCCGCGCCGTGCGGATTTCATCAGGAACTGCGATCACGACTGCGATCGGAACGAATAAAAGCTGCTAACTTGTGACTTCTGATCTTTAGGTCCTTGGATATTCAACAGTTTACTCGTCTTCGACCTCTCCAAACTGAAGATGCGCATGCTCGAAGGACTCGCGAAGCATCTCGAGCATATTCACGAGAAATTGTTCCGCCCCGTCCTCGTGGATCGTGCGTGCGGCCGCATGCACCCATGCTGCTTCGGGAACGAGACCGGGATAAGGCCCAACCCCGGCGTAGCACGGATTGCAGATAATGCCGCGGACATGCTCAGGACTCCACGGGCCGTCATCGCCGCTCAGCCGACGAACTGCGTTGGGTTTTGGTAATGGCTTCTGGCTGTCGTTGGTGAAAATGTCGCTAAGGTTCATTGTTGGTATCGAGCGTTATAACTAAGGCCTGTCCTGAGGGGAGTCGAATGGATCGATATCGAATGCATGGCGTAGTGGAGCAAGCCTGCTCGCGAAAGCTTTCGGAGTTAGCTCCATCGCCTGGTTAAACCGTCAGCAGACGCTTGCACATTATATCACCGGGCCGCTGTTGCCAAAGGCATGGGCCGAGTATTGACCAACCCAGACGTGAATACCACGCCTGTTTA
>QHRJ01000218.1 GCA_003220075.1 Verrucomicrobiota bacterium | reverse complement strand
ACCAACGCTCTTTCGAATGGTACGCATCATGTCCGTTCCCTCTGGAAGCTCCGATTAAACCTACGACCGTGCAATTCTATTCATTTCACCACAAACCGTGTGCGCTGCGCCAGTTCGGACTCCAAAGCGGCGACGGCGCTGCGCCTCTTTTCTGCCGCAATCAGCGCCGTAATTTCAGGCGTGACTTCTGCAAGCGTCAGTGGCCGTGCGGGATGCACATCGGTCACTTGAAGCGCATGAAAGCCTAAATGCGATTGCAAGAAGCGCGGAGGAGCGTTGGATGGCAGTTGTTCTGCAGCCTCGAAAAATTCTGCCGGCACACGATCGGCCGCAAAAAAACCGAGATCGCCCCCCCGCGTTTTGCTCGCTTCGTCCTCGGAAACTGCGGCAGCGAGTTCCCCAAAATCCTCCCCCCGGCCCAAACGTACGGCGATATCAAGGATTGCTTGTTGCTTCACTTGCATCAGCTCCGGCGCTGAACCCTCGGGCGCGGCCAGAAAAATGTGTCGGGCGCGAATTCGTGTTGGTTGCATGAATTCGGCTTGGTGCTGCTCGAAATATTTCCGCACTTCCGCATCCGACACCGCAACTTGCGAAGCGATTTGATTCTCAATCCACTCTTGGCCGTGGATTGCTTTGGTTAAGGCTCGCCTGAGAGTTGGTTGTGAAACCCCGCTGCGATGCAGGGCTGCGCCAAACTGACGATCATCCGCGAATTGATTCCGCAAATCGACCAAGGCCCGGTCGGAGTCGTTGGTTGTAACGGTATTCGTCGGCAACCCTTCGCTTGCAATCAACTCATCCCGGAGCGCGATTCTCTCAGCTTCATCGGAATCTTCTCTTCCTGCGCAAAATTGTTTCTCTCGGAGGCGCGCTCGAAGATCCGCTTCGAAGACTCCACTTTGTCGCACCAGGGCAATCAATTTGCCGCGCTGAAAAATGTCGCCAGCCACCTGATGAACTACAGGAAATCTGACAAGCCAGTCACCGGTTAGCGCGCCAGCCCCGATCGCGATCAACGCGAGAAGCACATTTTTCATTTCAGTTCAAATTGCACCAGATCGTAAAGCGCGACACGCCCGACGATTTCCAGACTTTCCACGCTGATTTTGTCCAGCGTGTCCTCGGCGGTGTGCCACGGTGGAAAATCAAAATCGATCAGATCGATCACCGGAATCCCGATCTGGTTAAGCGGAGTATGATCGTCGGTCATCCCACGATCGAGATAGGTGAAATGGGCGCGTTGGCCAAGCGCGTCGGCGGCGGCAAAAATGTTGCGAGTTAGGCCGGCTGGCGAATCGGGCGGCAGCGTTACGTCGAGCGATTTGTCCCCGATCATATCGAAGAGGATTCCGCCGCGAACAGATTTCGCTTTTCCCGAGTCGCGCAGCTCCTCCGCAAAATGGCGGCTGCCGTAGAGACCATCGGTTGCGGTAAAGTTTTCGAATGCCTCCTCGCCATCGAAAAACAAAAGCTCGATCTTTGCGGCAAGGGCCGGGCTCATCGCCAGGACCCGGGCCATTTCAATAAGCAACCCAGTGCTCGATCCGCCGTCATTCGCGCCAACAAAGCGAATAGTTTCGAAGGTTTTGGTATCGTAGTGAGAGCAAAGAAGGAACTGTGCTGGCTCATTTTTTTCGCTAGTCCCAAAGCGCGCAATCAGATTTACAAATGTCATTTTGCCGCGCGGAGTTTGATCAGAAAATTCAGAGTGCGTTACAGTCCAACCGCTGGACCTCAACTGTTCGATGATATAAAGGCGCGATTTCTCCAACGCTTCCGATCCAGCGGGCCGCGGGCCGAGATCAACCAGATGCTGGACGTGGGCAAACGCTTTCTCCCCGGAAAAATTTTCCCAAAGCCGCACAGTCGGAAAACTGCAACTCTGGACTGATAGGATTGCCAAGGTGGCGAGACACAGCACACGCGAGAGGCTACAGCGCATGGCGCCGGCTCAATTTTCTGGCGGAAGCCCAATCACCTGCATGATGCGCTGCAAGTCGTCAGCGCCGTAATATTCAATTTCGATTCGCCCTTGTTTCTCGCCGTGATGCAAAACCACGCGTGTCCCCAGATGCTCCTGCAAGCGCGATTGCAAATGTTCAACCGTACTCGCACTCACCGATATCGATGATCGGCGACGACGGCGCGGTTTCGCATTACCGACCTGACGCGCCACCAGCCGCTCGGTCGCGCGCACTGTCGCACTGCGTCTCAAGACCGTTTCCGCGACGGCCAACTGTTCTTCTGGCGATTTCAGCGCGAGCAATACTTTGGCATGTCCGACCGAGATCAAATCTTGGGTCAACCATGTTTGCACTTGCTCGTGCAAATCGAGCAACCGCATCGCGTTCGCCACGGCCGCGCGGCTCCGGGCAACCTTGTGGGCGATCTCTTCCTGCCGCATTCCAAATTCACCTGCCAACCGAGCGTAACCCTGCGCCTCTTCGATCGGATTCAGATCGGCGCGCTGTAAATTTTCGATGAGCGAAAGTTCGAGCACGTCGCGATCGCTCGCGCTCCGAATAATCACGGGCACTTCATCCAACCCCGCTTCCTGCGCCGCCCGCCAGCGCCGTTCACCAGCGATCAATTCGTGGCGTCCATCGATCGCCCGCACAATCAGCGGTTGAATGATTCCATGCTGGCGGATGGATTCGACCAACTCCGAGAGTGCATCCGCGCCGAAATCCTTACGCGGCTGCAACGGGCTCGGGGTGATGCTGTAGAGACTGACTCGCTGAATTTTTTCCGAATCATCGACTGCCGCAATCCCTGGAGCTGGGGCCGGCTGCGCGGCGATGAGTGCGCTGAGACCTTTGCCGAGCGCCATTTTTGCCATCGGGCAGAGATTATCGGAAGCGACTCCGCAACGCAAACAGCTCGTTGCGGCAATCTGCGGGACGCATAGCATCGTCCATGGCCGCGACGTTAACCGAGACCTTCACCCTCGGGCATTCACCTGATCCGGATGACGCCTTCATGTTTTACGCGATGGCGGCGAACAAAATCGATTTGCGCGGTTATCGTTTCGAACACCGGCTCGAGGACATTCAGACTTTGAACGAACGCGCAATGCGCGGCGAGCTGCATATCTCGGCGGTCTCGATCCATGCCTGCGCCTACGTCGCGGACAAATATTTGTTGCTGCCATGCGGCGCG
>QHRJ01000217.1 GCA_003220075.1 Verrucomicrobiota bacterium | reverse complement strand
ACGGCGCGGCAGGCATCGACGGGCGAACACCGAATGAAGATATTCGGGAGCGGTTGCGTGGTCGCTTAATCGCAGTGCCCGGGACGATGACGAGCGCGTTTTTGGCACTGCAGCTTTATCTGGGTGAATTTAAATACATCGTAGTGCCGTTCGACCAAATCTTCGAGACGGTCCGGAGTGGTCGTGCTGACGGTGGCTTAATCATTCACGAAGGGCAACTCACATATGCGCACTCCGGTTTTACAAAAATAATCGATCTGGGCGAATGGTGGAAAGAACGGACCGGCCTGCCATTGCCACTGGGTGGCAATGTTCTGCGCAAGGACATTCCGCGCGAGATTCAGCATGATCTGGCCGAGATTTTGCGAGAGAGCATCGAATTCGGCCTGAACCATCGTGCCGAAGCGGTGCAACACTCCATGCCATATGCGCGCGAAATGGGTAGTGACCTGGCATCAAAGTTTATCGGAATGTATGTAAACGAGTTC
>QHRJ01000216.1 GCA_003220075.1 Verrucomicrobiota bacterium | reverse complement strand
CAGCACACGCCTGGCTGGAAGAGGTTTCTGCTTCGCCGGCGCCCCTTTTCCGGCAGCATGTTTTTCAAACCCGGCCGTAAACCAAAATATCGATCCTTTACCTGGTTTACTTTCGACTCCGATCTCGCCATGCATCATTGTTACCAGATGCCGCGAAATCGTCAGCCCAAGTCCGGTGCCGCCATAACGTCGCGTCGTTGATTGATCAGCTTGATTGAAAGCTCCGAAGATTCGTCCGCGCGCGTCCTCACTCAGACCGATCCCGGTATCTTTGATTTCGAAACGCAGGGTCATTTTGCTGCCCGGGATCCCCTCAATAGAAGACACTCCTGATGGCGTCTCCTCCTGCGAAAAAACCCGCAGCACCACTTCGCCCTGCTCGGTAAATTTCACCGCGTTATTAAGAAGATTTGTCAATACCTGGCGCAGCCGTCCGGGATCACCACAAAGGTCCGTGCAAACCTTGGGATCAATCTCGCTCCGGAGCTCCAAGCCTTTTGCCGTTGCTTCCGGCACGAGAACACTCAATGCACCGTCGATCACTTCGCCCAAATCGAACTCCAGGTTCTCAAACTCCAGTTTACCGGCCTCGATTTTGGAAAAATCGAGAATGTCGTTTAAGATCGAGAGCAGCGAGTGGGCGCTGCTGCAAATCGTCTCCGCGTAGTCGCGCTGCCTGAGATCGAGCTCGGTATCAAGAAGCAATCCAGTCATGCCGATCACACCGTTCATCGGCGTGCGAATTTCGTGGCTCATGTTAGCAAGAAATTCTGATTTCATGCGCGCTCCCTCCAAGGCCGCATCACGCGCCTTGGCCATCTCGGCCTCAAGGTTTTTGCGTTGGGTGATGTCTTCTGCCACGCCGCATGTCCGCACGACTTGCCTGTCTTCGCCGCGTATCGCGAAACGCCGGTCACGGATCCACCGGATGGAACCATTCTGGTGCCGGATGCGATATTCCAAGTCGTAATTCGTGCCCTGGGACAATTCCGATAAGGCCTTGGCAACGGGCGGCCGATCGTCTTCCAGGATGTTCTTAAACCACTGTTTTGGATCTTCGTAGATAGTCTGGCGCGGCCATCCCCAAATCTGCTCATAGGCGGGGCTAACGTAGAACAATTCTTCGCCAGTTGGTGAGGAGACCCAAAAAACCTCGCTGATATTTTCCGCCAGCTGACGGAAGCGTAATTCAGTTTCGCGCAGTGCGGCCTCCGCCTGTTTCCGCTCGGCAATCTGATCGCGTAGTTCCTGGTTGGCTTGGGAAAGGTTCTGGGTCCGCTCGGCAACGCGTGCCTCGAGTTCCTCAAGATGATGCCGGCCGCGCCGCAACAATTCCCATTTGGCGCAGAGCGCTTCCGCCATTTGTCGCACTTCAACAACGTCGAAGGGCTTCTTCAAAATGAGTAGCCGATCAGAGCTGCCGAGCTTCGCCATAAGATCATGCCAGCCATAGTCCGAATGCGCTGTGCAGATCACAACCTGGAGATCGGCGTCGAGCTCCCAGAGTTTTGTAATCGTTTCGAGACCATCCATCCCGGGCGGCATTCGCATATCGACGAATGCCATGGCGTAGGGCTGGCCTTTATCGAGCGCGCTCCGTAACAACTCGACGCCTTCCTCGCCCTGATATGCGGACTCCATCGTGAAACCCATTGCCCGCGGGCCAGAAGTCGCTTCGCCGAAAAGCCGTGCTTCGGCTTCATCTAGCGCGCTTTTGCCTGAATCCGCGCGCAGAATTGCACGGAAACTATTGTGGATAGAGCGATTGTCGTCAATGACGAGGATGCGCCGGTTCGTTTGGTCCTCGGGCGTGTTCATAAGTTGTTCTCCTTTTGCGGATTTACTTCAATCGAAGCGAGGGGCTTAGCGCACATCCTCTATGTGGCTGACGACCCGGCGACCAAAACAAGCGCGATGAGAATCTTGGCGAAGGTAAAAGCACTCTCCCGTCTGCGGGTCGTAAATTTCATAGATTCCATAATTAGCCGTTGCCGTGCCGCGACAGGCGGGGAAACTACGCGGCTTGTGCTGTGGAAAATACCTAGAGGCGTCTCGAGCAACCCCAAATCGTCGCGGGCTCCCGCATCATCGCACTGCCTCGACAGTCCGTATATCCCATTGGCTCGGTGGACCATATAGATAGGGTCGGCCGAAGAAGGCACTTGTCGTTGCCCTTGCCGCCAAATACCATTTGGCTGCTGAAACTAGAGGTCGCTCTGAGTTGGATACCCTTTACTCTTCGTGTTAAAGGAAAAGGGTTTGAAAACATGAAGGCACAGTTTGAAAAGGAACAATCCGAGTCCGGTGAGTTTCAGCGGCAGGAGGACGCCTTTCGCGACTGGATTTCTAGCAACGGTAGCACGGGTTATCCTGCCGTAGCTGAACGTTACCACCTTTACATTTCACTGGCTTGTCCATGGGCAAGCCGGACGTTAATTGCTCGTAAGCTACTCGGGCTGGAGCAGATAATCGGTCTGACGGTCGTGGACCCGGTACGCGATGGACGCGGATGGGCTTTTCGCGATCCCAATTCCGGTTCTAATGGAGGGACGGGCTCCCGCGAGCCCTTTGTCTCGACCGACCCGATCAACGGTTTTCACTTTCTCGCCGAAGCTTACGAGCTGACCGAACCGAAATTTGATGGCCGCGTCACCGTCCCGGTGCTCTGGGACAAGCAAACGCGACGCATTGTCAATAATTGCGAGGACGATATTTGCCAGATGTTTAACGATGCCTTTCGCGCGCTGGCGCAGAACAAGGAGGTAGATCTTTTCCCCAAAGACATTGCCGCGGAACAGGAGAAACTGAGTGCCTTTATTTACGACAAGATCAACAACGGCGTCTACAAGGCGGGCTTCACCACCAGGCAACACGTTTACGAACGGACTTGCAACCAACTCTTCGATGCCCTTGATCAATTGGAAGATCGATTGGCCAGGAGCCGTTATTTATTCGGAACGAGAATAGTCGAGACCGATTGGCGGCTATTTTGCACTCTCATTCGTTTCGATGTCGTCTACTACATTCATTTCAAGTGCAGTCTGCGGCGTGTCCTCGACTACCATAACCTCCAAGGCTATCTCATCGACTTATACCAGCATGATGGCATTGCCGAGACGGTGGACTTCGATCACATCAAGCGGCATTACTACATGACGCACGAGAAGATTAATCCGAGCCGCATTGTTCCTATTGGCCCAATCCTTGATCTCGCTCGGGAACATGGACGGGCCAGCCTCAGCGCTGGGTAGCGCACGCGTCTCGCGTGCATTCCCAATCGTATTCGCCCGTGGGCGCGGTCGCTATACGAATTTCTGGTACAGCTCCACCAGGCGCAAATCGAGCCCGTGCCTACTTGCCCGCTTTATTCTCGTAATCGCCGGAGAGCATCGATTATTTCGAGGCTGCACTGCTGGAGTTCGCGATGATGAATTGCGGCCAGACGCGTGAGGAGCAATGCGCCGGCCTTGGTTAATTGCACGTTCACGTTCCGTCTGTCAGCGGCGGCTCGCTTCCTGGTGGGTAGTTTTTGCGCCTCCAATTTGTCGAGGAGACTGACGGCAGTGTGATGCTTCACTTGCAGCCCTTCGCTTATCTCTCCAACCGTCGCGGCATCGGCGCCACAACTACTCTTGATCGCGAGAAGAGCCTCATATTGTTCCGGCATCAGGTTTGCCCGAGCGGCAAGCACGTCCTTACTGAAACGAAGAAACTTCGGCATTGCATATCGGAAGGCACCGAGTGCATCGTAGTCCTCGGCCTGGAGAGACTTCTTCATCGTCAGGACTTCTGGCGTCGTCTTGTCGATAGTCAATTCCTCGGCAGGAAACGCGCGATTTTTCTTACGGTCCGTAGGGGGACCAGAAGCCTGTCCCAGCAACGTCGGATAGGACGTTATAGTCGTTTGAAGGCACCTGTGGAATTTGGTCTACCGTTTGCGGGCCATAACCTGTGCCAAAGAGACTGTTACCGGTATTGTAAAGGGGCGAGCCCTTCTTGACGTAGCTGGGCCAATCGGCTGTGGCAACGGGGTCGCTGGTTTTTTTGTTGTTCTCGATCGCGTATTGATCAAGCGCTGAATCGATCATGCCTAGATCGTTCAAGATGCGGCTGGCTTGGGAGCGCTTGCGCGCGCGCAAGAATCCGGGCACAGCGCCCGCCTCTTGCGTGAGGTGGAATGTCAGCCCTGTCGTGCGCAGCCTGTCTCATTTTAGCGATTCTTCTTT
>QHRJ01000215.1 GCA_003220075.1 Verrucomicrobiota bacterium | reverse complement strand
CCCACCATTTTCGCGGAATGGAAATTCGGGACCGGTGACATTCTGCATGACGAAGGGCCACCTGAGCGAATGGGGAAAGGCGAAGCGCAGGAATTCCTCAACGAACACAATTCTCTTCCCGACGCTTATGAAATTCGGTTGCTTCTTTCGGAGGAGTTTTTCGGCAAACTGGAATGGGCCCTCAATGCATTCTTCGAGCAGGAAGTCACTGGCGACCGCGGCCGCGAATATGGTTTTGCGCAGAGCGTAGCAATTCCAGTTTTATTGCCCAACGAACGGCTCAAAGTGGGGGCAGAAATGCAGCTCACGGGTTTCACTGATAAAGGAATTCGCGGCGACCCATCCTGGCGTTTCATCGTCGGGCCCACCATTGCCTGGAAACCGACGGCCAACACCCGTTTCGATATTTCGCCCCTGATTGGAGCTACCGATGACGCGCCGCGGATCTCGGTCTTTGCCGTGTTTTCCCTGCTCTTCGGCGGGAAAGAGACCGGTGGAGAAGCGCCAGCCTCGACGCGCAATCGCTAATTCCATACTTTTTAATTCGCAAACTAAACTCGATTCCAGATCACAATTATGAAGCAACTTGCCTTAACCTTGATGTTGTTCTGCGCCTGTTGTGGGTCGCTGTCGCGGGCCCTGCTTATTCGGGAAAAGAAATGAAAGAGGTTGCGCCCGCGCCCTGTCCGGAATGGTACAGCGACACCGAGTGGAACGTCAGCCTGTGGGGTACCTACGCCGCTACCGGCACTGAGTTTGCCCCAAATCCGAGCTTAATCGACATCGTCCAAAGCACGACCGAAGGCTCCACCGTTTATGGAACCTTTGACCGATACTTCGGTGGCGACCACGCCTGGGGCGGCGGCATCGACCTCAAGTACTTTTTTCATCGTTATTTCGGCATCGGTGTCGAAGGCTTTGTCCTGGATGCTCGACGTGGCGCTGGCTTCAACCTCGAGCGCGGTGGTGGCCCAGGCGCAGGCATTAAGGAAAGAACGAGCGACCAACGCGCGGTGGGAGAAGTAGTGGGAACCCTTACGCTTCGGTATCCGATTCAGTGCTTTCGTTTTTCCCCTTACGTTTGGGCGGGCGGCGGTGTCATTTTCGGTGGCGGTGAACGAGATCAGATCCTGTTGGACGGCTTCGCCCCGGAAGGACCACTGTTCCACACTGTTCATCACGATGGTACGACAGAAGCTGTCGGCCAATTCGGCGGAGGGCTGGAATTCCGCATCACCCCGCACGTCGGCTTGATGAATGACTTCAGTTGGAACGTGATCAACGGGCCACAGAACAACTTCGGAATGGTCCGAAGCGGTCTCACCTTCGCGTTTTAGGATCGAGGCGCATCAACGTCGAATCATTAAACGGTTGCCGCAGCCGGCAATCCCTCACGCGCGATCGGGAACATAGGCCTGTGGCCTGTGCGCCCAGCGGAGTTGCACTCCGCTGAATTTCCAAACCTCGGCAGCGGGCAGAATGTCCGCTGGGCACACAGACTGTAAGTCCATGTTCCGACATTCCATCACCCCACAGGAACATCGGCCTGTGAACCTGTGCGCGCTAACGAAGGTGTTGTTCGCTCCCGTCCTACCGCGCGGCCGGGTTCAATTCCTCGTACGAAAGCACCGCGTCGCGTTCGTCAAACGGCACCCGCGTCGATGAATCAAACTGATAGATGATTCGGCCATTACGAATCTCCTTGATCCGAAAATAGACGAACCGATCCCGGATCTCGAACTTCAGCATCAGACCGACTTTGCGGAACTTGCTGTCAGTTTCCTTGATCCAATGCTTAAAGCGGTCGGGGTTAAAGGTGGCCATGTCGCGGGTGAGCACGAGATAAACCAGTTGCCGCACCGCTTCCCGCTGCTCCTTGGAACGCGAATGCAAATTCATTACCAGACTATGAGCAGGACGAATGCCCGTGAGGCTGGCTCTCCCTGGCCCACGCAAGAAATCGAACCGCGGATTGCAAGGATTTTAAGGGCTGACGTGTGGATTGCCGGTAGCCCAAAAGCACATCCGTGCCATCTGTGTTATCCGCGTAATCCGCGGTTATTCGGAGCCTGGGATTTGGATTTTGGGAGTTTACGACGCTGTCACTCCCCGTCCTCGCCGCTTTTCGGCGCATCTTTCTCGCGCTTTTCCAGGAGGCGCAGAATTTCCCCCAGCAGCATTTCGTTTTTCAAATTCACCTGATAATCCAGATCGGCTCGCAACCGGTCCTTCTGCGCCTCGCGATTCTGCGACATCATGATGATGGGCGCCTGCAACGCCGCCATCATCCCCAGAACAAGATTGAGCAAGACAAACGGAAATACATCGAACCTTTTCTCTGAAGTCAGAAAAATAGTGTTCGCCGCCATCCAGAGGGCGGTCAAGACGAGGGAAAAAATAATGAACTTCCAGCTGCCACCAAACCGCGCGATGTTGTCGGCAGCCCGATCCGCCACCGTCATCGTCCTCGCGTCTTCTTCATTGGCATTTCTTGAGACGCGATGCCGCAGCAATTCATCGGTCCGGCGCAAGCGATTGGTGATAGCACTGAGCATCTCCAGGACGATGCGGGAGTCACTCGAGACGAAGGTCAGAAAATTCTCCCGCGTCAGCACTGCCAGACGCGAGTCCTCCGTCACGGTCGCATCGGCCGAACGGCCATGGCCGCCGAGCATTGCCATCTCGCCAAAGAAATCGCCATGACCGAGCGACGCGAGAATCACTTCCCGCCCATCGGCATCCGTAACCGTGATACGAACGCGCCCACTCCCGATAAAATACATGGCGTCACCGGAGTCGCCAACCCGGAACAAACTCGAGCCACTCTTGAGCTCGACGGGATGCAGGTAGCCGCACAGTTCCTCTACTGCAACATCGTCGAGCGACGCGAAAAGCGGAACACCGCGCAAAAGGGCGTATTGGCCGGGCTCCGACCGCTTTTCGTTAACCAAAGATCTGGGGGCAGACGGCATTCGCATGACCGGGTTGGTTCAGGTGATACGTTTCGGTTTCAATAACGGGAACAATATCACATCCCGGATCGATTCGGCACCAGTAAGTAACATGGTGAGCCGATCGATCCCGAGCCCGAATCCGCCGGCCGGCGGCATACCATGTTCGAGCGCGAGTAAAAAATCTTCGTCCACTTTTTGTGTTTCCTCCCCCGCCTGTTCGAGCAACCGGCGCCGCTGCGTGACCGGATCGTTTAGTTCGGTGTAACCGGGTGAAATTTCCACGCCATTGATGATCAGCTCATAAACATCAACCACCTCCGGTTGCTGTCGATTTTGTTTTGCCAGCGGCACCAATTCCTTTGGGCAATGGGTGACGAAGAGCGGATCGAATGTTTTCTCCTCCACCAGTTTTTCGAAAACGTGTTGCGTTACTTCGAAATCGGCCAACTGCGGGAGAATTTCCACGCCTAGATTTTTCGCCCGCTCCCGCCGTTGTTCGCTTGAGATTTCAAACCAATCCGCGCCCGCCGCTTCCCGCACCAAATCGTGATAGCGTGCCCGCCGCCACGGCCGCGTCAGGTTGATCGTGCGCGTCACGTTTCCCTCCGCATCGCGATGTTCGATTTGGAGGGGCAAGCTTCTGCTCGTCTCCGGACGCGCAGAAGCGCGTCCCTCCAGGACCTCGGCCACATGACAAATCATTTCCTCTACCAGGTCCGCAATCTTCTCGAAATCGGCATAGGCCCAATACGCCTCCAGCATGGTGAACTCGGGATTGTGCTTCCGCGAAATTCCTTCGTTCCGGAAATTGCGATTGAGTTCGAAAACTTTATTGAATCCACCCACTAACAAACGCTTGAGATAGAGTTCCGGCGCGATCCGCAAATAAAGATCCAACCCGAGCGCTCTGTGACGCGTCGCGAATGGCTCTGCTGCCGCCCCGCCTGCGACCGATTGCAGCATCGGGGTCTCCACTTCTGCAAAACCGCGATCCTCAAGAAACCGGCGGATCTCACGAACAATCACGAAACGCTTGGCGAAAACCGCGCGTGATTGACCGTTCGTGATCAGATCAAGATAACGCTGGCGATAACGCGCCTCGATGTCCTGCAA
>QHRJ01000005.1 GCA_003220075.1 Verrucomicrobiota bacterium | reverse complement strand
CGTTGGGGTGGGATCGGCGCAGGATCATGGGTTAGTGCCCCAGCGGCGGTGGAGGAAACGTTCGACCGGGGAAAACAAGATTTTGTCCGCCAGCAACCCGATAACGACAATCACCAGCATGATGGCAATGACCTGGTCCATGGCACTCAATTCGCGGCCGTAATGAAGCAATTGTCCAAGTCCAAATCCCGTTAGAATTGTGACGAAAATTTCCGCCGCCATGAGCGAACGCCAGGCGAAAGCCCAGCCTTGTTTCATTCCACTAACGATAAATGGTAGGGCTGCCGGCAAGATGACTTTAAGCCAGATGTGCAAACGCTTTGATCCCATGGTCAACGCCGCCCGGGGGTAAATCGGCGGAACGTGCCGCACGCCGGTATCGGTCGCAATCACGACCGACCAGAGTGTTCCCATTACCACGACAAAAAGCATCGCTGCCTCCGTCTGCCCGAACCACAAAAGCGCGAGAGGGACCCAACACACGCTGGGGAGCGTTTGTAACCCGAGCGCGAGCGTCCCGATGGTGTCGTGAAAAACTTTCCAGCGGGCCGTTAATAAGCCGAGCGGCAACCCACCAATAAGGCCAATAACATAACCGATCAGCAGCCGGCGCATGGTAATGACGGTAGCCTGAAAAAGAGTGCCATCTGTGGCCGCTGTTTTGAGATACTCCGCGACTTGCTGCGGCGCCGGCAACAAGACCGGTGACCAGATTTTCGCGAGAAAAGCCCCTTCCCAAAGGGCGATCAAAACCGCGAAAAAGAGAAAGGCGAGGAGGAATCGTTTCATTTCGCTGCCGTAGCCTCGGATTGGGCACCGCCTTTGAGGGCGTGAGTAATTCGGCTGGCATAGGTGGCGAGCTCGACGCTGTTCAGGTCGCGCGGTCGCGGCAGCTCGATTACGAATTCCTCCTGCACCCGACCCGGATGAGGAGAAAAAAGCAGGACCCGATCACCCAGACAAACCGCTTCGCGGACGTTGTGCGTGACAAAGACAATGGTTTTGCGCCGCGATTTCCAAATGCGCTGGAGATCGCCATAAAGCTGCTCGCGGGTGAGGGCATCGAGCGCGGCGAAGGGCTCATCCATCAGGAGGACGCGTGGATTCGGCGCGAGGGCGCGGGCCAGGGCGACCCGTTGTTTCATTCCCCCCGAAAGCTCGTGGATGTTGGCGCGTTCAAATCTCGTTAGCTCGACGAGCTCGAGGTAATACTTAGCCACATCACGCCGGTCCTTTTTAGTCAGATTTGGTTTTAGTTTCAAACCGAAGAGGACATTGCCGAGGACATCGAGCCAGGGAAACAGCGCCGGTTCTTGAAACATGACCAGGCGTTCGCGTCCCGGGCCCGTCACCGGTTTTCCGTCAGCCAACACCGTTCCGCTGTCTGGCTTCTCCAGCCCGGCAATGATGTTGAGGAGGGTCGATTTGCCGCAACCGCTCGCACCGACGATGCAAACGAACTCCGCCTCGGCGACATTCAAGCTGACGCGATCAAGCGCGAGGACCGTTCCAGCACGGCTGCGAAAACTTTTCGACACTTTGTCGATCGCGAGCTTGCTCGGGGAAACGAGCGCAAGCTCTTCCGTGACTGAACCGCTTTTGTGGCCAAACCTCACGGAGTCTCGATTAGCTTGGAAGTGTCGGTATTGCCTTTGAGAAAACCGGCGTCTTTTCCATCCTGCACTGCCTTTGCGATCAATTCGTTCGGCACCGCGGTTGTAAACTTAATTCGTTTCCACGCCTGCGCGACTGCGTCCAGCGCGAAGGTCGTCTTCGTTTCGGTCGCTAGTTCATCGATTAGCAGCTTTTGCGCCTCATCCGGATTCTTCTGTATCCAATCGGTCAGCTCAGCGTTTGCGGCCACAACCTTCTTCGCCAAATCCCGTTGGCCGTTGAGAAACTTCACGGTCGAGACTAACCAGGTCGTGATCACATCCTTGTCTTCGAGAAAAACCCGCGCCTTCGCTTCGCGTTCCAACCGCGTTACCCACGGCTCAACTGTCCAGACCGCATCAACGCCACCATTCTGAAACAGCGGAAGTTGATCCGGATTCGCAGTCGGCAGCACGATCACGTCGCCACCGGTCTGGGTAATTTTGAATCCCTGCGCCTTCAACCATGCGCGACAAGAAACGTCCTGGGTATTGCCGAGTTGCGGGGTGGCGATTTTTTTTCCGCGAAAATCCGCCGCGGTCTTGATGGGGGAATCCGATTTTACCACCAGCGCAGCGCCCGCATTAGCTGCCCCGGTAATCACGCGGATTTCTTCGCCATTAGATTTGAAGTGGGCGTTGAGCGCCGGGCCCTGACCGACGTAGGTCAGATCGAGCGAGCCAGCGAACATCGCTTCCATCGCTGATGGTCCGGCATTGTAAGTAAACCACTGGATCTCCACCTTTGGTCCGAGTCGCTCCTCGAACCAGCCTTTTCCGTTGCGGGAAAGGGCGTGGGCGATCACCCCCTGTGCGTGGGTGATGTTCGGAAAATGGCCAAAGCGTATGACAATCTTATCTTCGGCCGAAACAACCTGTGTCAGAATACAGACCGCGCTCGTTAATAGCAGTGATTTTGTCTTCATTATTTTCCTTTCAGTAGCTGAATGTTGTCATGACATAAACGAAGTCGGCGTCTGAATGCGGCCCGGTATCCACCAAATAATCGCCCGCGAAAAAGTGGCTATACCCGCCCTGAATCTTCACATTTTTTGTTAGTTCGTAGGTGGCGGTTAGGTCGATTTCCTGCCCGGCAAAATTGCCAGCGCCAATCCGGCGCACATCCCGGCTGTCCGATGTCCGCGTGCGCAAGGTGGAGATGCCATTGGAACGATACCAAAAATCATGGGTATCAGCGAGCCAGAAGGCATGGTAGTCGAATTCCAGATCAAGTTTTTTGATCGGCTTCACGTTAAATTGGAAGCGCGCATCGTGAATGTTGCGCCAGCCGAATTCATCCATGAACCCATACTTCTCGTGGTTCGAGGGGAACAGATTCTGAAATGACTGTGAATCATTGTCGTCGGGATTCTGATCGCCTGACGCGTAGTCATATTCCAATCCAACCCGCGGGGTCCAAGGCAGCTGTTTCGCGGTGTAACCGCCGGAAACATGCGCGGCAAAAGCTGACAGGTTGAAGCGCTGCGAGCTGGTGGTGCTCTGGAAAAGATCGCCCGTTTCATAGGCCGCTTCCGCCGTATAATCCCAGCCGTTCAGCGCCTCGGGCTTCGATTTCACACGCGCGCCAATGGTAGCAAATCGCACCGCCGGTCCATTCCAGGTTCCCTGTGGATCGATTCGATTGGTTGGATCCAGATCGGGCTGGTTGTCGCTCTTGTCTCGGTAAAAAACGTAAGCGTCTGTGGTTTGAAACGGGATCGCCGTGGTTGAGGCATAAATCCCGAAGAAATTGTCGGCCGAATCGCTGTCGTCGAACTCGTGCCGTTTGATTTGCACAGGACGCATGGCAAAGCCTTCAACCCAGAAGTTCGGCTCTTCGAAACGCAACCGGATCGCATCGAAGGTGCGTCCGAAATTTCCCCACCGTGAATCGGCCACTAAGCGCGAATCCCCATAGCTGATCGATTGACGTCCAATCGTCAGCAGCAGCGGGAATTTTTTCGTGTCTCCGATCGCCACATAGGCCTGCCGAAGATCGAACTCATCGTCCCCTTCGGCGCTGCGGACGCCCGGGATATTGGCGCGATCGGAGAAGGCTTCCCGGGCATCTTGTGTCTGGCCATAGATCTTCAGCCACGACACCGGCTTCACCGCCAGACCAAGTCGGAAGCGATTAAGTAGCCATGCGTCGTCGTTGTCATCGTCAACGGAAGAATCGAAATCGCGATTGTTTTCGCGCAGTTCGGCGCGGACGCGTTCTTCGATGTCGAAGACAAGCCTGCCCTCCCAAAAACTCAGCGGATTCTTCTCCTTCTTCTCGATTTTCACGTTTTGTTTTTTCGTTGGCGCCGGAGTCGATTCACCTGCCCAAAGCGAATTGCTCGCGATCAAAATCATCCCAGCAACGAGCAAAGGGCGTAAGGCGCCGGCGACGACCGTCCAATACAGAATTCTTGCTTCCATTTTCGATGTTCATTGTTTGAACGAACCTCCGTTTGTCCGGTCGGCGTAATTCTTTTGCTGTGTGATCCTCCAGGGGTCTGGTCGGTAAAATTTGTTTAGCTTTCGAGACCGTCCTGTGCGCTTTGCAACCGCGTTTTCTCCGTTCGTTCAATCTGAGTCACCCTGGAATCGTGGACGACGATTTGAACGACACCGAACCGCAGGGACTGCACTTTCTGGCGGACCAGTTCGAGCCAATCACTGGATGACTGTGTGTTATTATGCGGCATGAGTTCGCCTTTCGCTTGAACGCTTCTGAGAATTCGCGGAGCTGACGGGCAGAGACGTTAGAACTGAATCGAGGTTGAATGCTCTCGAGATAAAAGGGGGCGATACTTTGTCGCGTCGCATTTTGCGCAACGTGATTTCGACAATGTCAGCCAGGGTGTAGCGGTCGAGAATCTTGATGATGGCGGTGCGGACATCGAGCATCAGCATGCGTAGGCCGCAGTGGTCTTCGTCGGGACAAGTGCAACGCGAGTAGGCCGTCTGACTGACGCACGCGATCGGAGCGAGTGGTCCGTCAATCAATCTGATGACGGAGCCGAACTTGATGCGGTTCGTTGGGCGGGCAAGAGAGTAGCCCCCGTCTTTTCCGCGTTTGCTCACAACAAAACCGCTCGCCTTCAATTGGGTGAAGATTTGCTCGAGAAACTTGATTGGAAGTTTCTCTTTCGCGGCCAGTTCACTAACTTGGAGAAGGGGCCTTCCCAGCTCGGCCGCGATGCCAAGGTCAATGAGGGCGCGCAATGCATATTCGCCACGTTTGGAGAGCTTCATGCCACGCGATCCCGCTCGCGTTGAATGCAGCAACTATGATGCGCGGCACCCATGATTAAAAAGGCTTCAGGCCTTCGCCGGCCGACGGGAATCTGAAAAAAGCCAGCCGCTTAACAGTTTTTTCCTCGCGCGCCGGTACCTGAGGGGCCATCGACCCTTTGCCCCGGGTCGGCGTGCGCGAATCAAATGAAACCCGTGCTCGTCCTGGTAGCCGGCGGGGGCCCGGCGGGCCGCTTCGGTCAGGGTGGCCAGCAAGACGAAGGCGCTAAGGATTATTTTCGCCGGTAGACTTGGAAGCGCTCCGGCTGTAACCACGCTGCTCACTGCCAATAACAGAAACGTTTTCATCATTTTCCTTCCGATTGGGTAACTGCTTCTTCTGTCATGTATACTCCGATGGTAGGAATTGAATGTCTATCCGTCAAGTAGGAATTTCCATTTTTTTTCTACGCTGGCGGGCCTGTCGGATGCCGGGGGGCGAAGCCTGGCGGATTTAGTCGCGCCCTCCGGTCGCGGCACCCTTGTACCGGAACCGTGGATCGAGCGCGGCACATACCTGCCCAGCGTAACTCTGGCTTTCGGCTGAGAGATATTCGCGGAAACTGCCCACCTTGCCCTGCCGAACTTTGAACGATTCCGGATCCTCCCGATCGGCAGGTTGCAAAATCTTTGATCCGAATCCGCCTACCGCTTCCAGCTTCTGCATATTTCGGAAATCGGAAAAATCGATCGCCGGACCGAAGACAGCATCGTCGACTTCCTTCTCGCCGATTGCTCGGAGGAATTCGTGAAAGAGCCGCGCCGGCTCAGCGCGTAAATCCTCGTAACGTACGATCGTGAAATCGGGTCGGTCGCCGAATTCGGTGATCCAACTGTTCATTACTTCCACCATCACCGCGATCCCAAAGCGCGGATGGCGCAAAAGTGCGTCTATCGGCATTTCCTTGATCTCATTCGGGGTTGCGGGATTGCGTCGCGTGAGTTGAACGAAATAGGAGACGAAAGTATCCCGCGGATCGCGTGCTAGCAGGACAATCGGCCGTTTCCGGAGGGCGCGGCGTGGAATCAAATATTTCCTGCGTAATCGGTCCCAGGCATTGCCTTTGGTGCGATGCTCGAAACGATCGTGCGAGTAAATAATGCGCGGAACTCCGGCGTCACCACGGTCGGTGAGATCAAGAGAAAATTGCCGGCCCACTTTGTAGGAGAAATAGGCGTTAAGGAACGTGCGTACCCAGGTTCGCCCGCTTTTGGGAATGGAAATAAGGATGGCGTCGCCACCGGAAAGCTCGCGGGCGCGGCTGCTGAGGTTCCATCGCATGGCTCGATCAACCTAGTCGCGTAACAGTAGTGGTCGAGCGGCGACTGGAAGCGTCGGCTTCAAACCGCTGTCGGCGAGGGATGTCGCACACCGCTTTGCCAAATCGGCGTGATGGGCTATATTATTTGCCCTATTTTTGGGGGCGTACTGGCTTCGACTTGAAGTTTGAAGCGCAGGCGGCATGTCGAGGATGGTTCGTTGGCCTCGTTAAAAACCGAGCCAAAAAAATAAACGCAGATCACCAAGATCTCGCTCTCGCGGCTTAATTGACCGCGACGTTTGGAGCTGGACGCCTGCTACGGCGCCAAACGTGGACAGCAGGCTAATCGTTCGGCGGAGTGACCGCGCCGGGCGGTGAAGGAATTTCGCGGACGCTCGGGAGCCGGCAGTGTGCCGGTGCAACGTTCGGCTCCTTAAACCTTACCATCGGATAAACATGTAGATGTTTGCGTAGACCGCTTCGAGGACAGGGGTTCAACTCCCCTCGCCTCCACTTTCGTTGGTAAGCATTTGGCCATTTGTAGGAACATACCAAGGAACGCTTGCATCTAAATCCCCTCGTGTTTGTTCCTGTCTAGCGCTGGCAAACTGCCCTCGCGCACACACACGCAAAATCGATACCCGATTTCTTACCGGAGACGGAAATTGACTGCTGGAAAGTGAGATTCCGCATCCCCTGGTCCGCGACTCGCAAGAAGATTCTGGAACGCGAAGGATCGTCCGCCTTGCGCGAAGCGACTGTCTTATTTCGTTGCGAAAGCCGCATGGAACATAGGGCATAATTCTACAAAAGAAGAGTAACTTTGTACTTGCTTGTCAGTTAAGCCCTCCTTCATCATCCGTCTGATTACGTAACCCGACGTTTCAACGCATCTTCGGTCGAGCTAAAAAGTTCGTGGGGCTGGACCTCCGCTGAGCGCCCTCCACGCGATGTTCACATCCAATCGAAGCCCCGACTCGATGGTTGCGGATTACGCGCGCAACTGAATTGCAGTTAATGCAGTCAACAATTCCACCTGGACAAAAAAAATGAAATTCCAAACGACAACTCTACGCACAAGAAATTTCACTAGCCGATCGCCTTTACGGTGCAGTTTCCTTCTGATCGCGCTCACGCTCGCATGCTCTGTTCCTTCGTGGACGGCCAGAGCAGCCGACGGAGGCCTGCCGGACCAGAACGCAGCCGAGGTTACCGGCGCGGCCGATGACGTCGCGTTACCCGCTGCAACCGTCTCGGTTTTTGCCAGCGGATTGAACAATCCGCGCGGCCTGAAGTTTGGCCCTGATGGGTTCCTTTATGTCGCCGAAGGGGGAAGTGGCGGCTTGAACTCGAGCGATGGCGCTTGCGACCAAGTCGTCCCACCTGTTGGGCCGTACACTGCCAACGTTACTGGCGCGCGCATTTCCAAAATCGGTCCTCACGGTTTCCGCACGACGGTGGTGGACAATTTGCCGTCCAGCCAGACGAGTCCGAACGTGGGCGGTTTTATTAGTGGCGTGGCCGATGTCGCTTTCATCGGAAACAAGCTTTATGCCGTGCTCGCTGGAGCTGGCTGCTCGCATGGCGTGCCGAATATCCCTAATGGGGTGATACGCGTTCATGCCAATAGCTCTTGGAGTCTCATCGCCAACCTCAGCCGGTTCATCATGAATCATCCTGTCGCTAACCCCAATCCTGGCGATTTTGAACCCGACGGAACCTGGTACAGCATGATAGCGGTGGACGGTGATTTATACGCCGTCGAACCAAATCACGGCGAGCTGGATAAGATTACGCCCGGGGCTGGGGTCTCCCGTGTCGTCGATATTTCTGCCAGCCAGGGCCACAACGTGCCGACGGCGATCGTTTTCCACGATGGCAATTTTTATGTCGGGAACCTTAATACTTTCCCGATTGTTCAGGGCTCTTCCAAGGTCTTGAAGATCACACCAACCGGCCAGATAACTGTTTTCCGCAGTGGTCTCACCACTATTCTCGGCCTTGCTTTCGATTCCGCAGGCCGACTGTATGTGCTGGAGAACACCACCGGGAACCAATTCCCAACGCCGGGGACGGGCAAGGTGATACGAATTGATCCTTCAGGTAATCGTACGCTCATCGCGTCAGGACTCTTCCTCCCGACGGCGATGACCTTCGGTCCCGATGGCGCGCTTTATGTTTCCAACGTCGGCTTTGGGCCACCACCGAATGGCCTTGGGCAGGTTCTGAGAATCACAGTACCGTAGTCGCGGATTCAGACTGTGGCCGCTGGTCTGACCGCAGCGGACCACTTTGTTTCAATCAACAGCGATGTGGCAATCGCAGTGCGCGCCCCTCGCGGTTAAGGGTGCGAATTTGTCCGGCGTCGTTTTTGATTATCTGCGTTTTTAGAGCCAGACTACGGTGGTCGGAAGAGCAAATTTGTTAGCTCTGGAATCTCATCCTATATGATTCAAGCCGATGAAAGTGCGGCTTTGTTTTTCTATTTTCTGCTCGCTCGGTTGTCCTAGTTAAAGTCTATGACATCAAGTCGGCGATTTTTTCCACCGAGTAAACTTGGATGTCGCGACCAATTGCACCGGTAATTGAACTTGCTTTTAGTCCTGACTCGCAAATCATGGCATTCGCCTTCACCCAACAGTCTGTTAGGTAGGAAGAACTACTGTTCGTCGTAAATCTCTATCAAGCCGATACCGGTCTGGTTGTTCTTGCCGGTGACGATCGCGGTGTACGCACCGGGAGCGAGACTGATCGCGATTGCGGATTCCAAATTGTTGGGCGGAGCGAGTCCATAGCTACTAATCAGCGCGGCCTGGCTTGCATCGCTCTGCCAGTTGTCGTTTGACGCGAGGAGCGTGCCATTTGCGTCATGCAACTCAAGCCTCGGATCGGGAAGGGGATTAGCGATGCCGAATTGCTGGAGCGAGGGACCGAGGGCGCGGACGCCGACGCGAGTCGCACCGATTTTGCTGCCGGTGATGAATCCGCCAATCAGCACATTGGAACTGGTTCCGATTTGCCCGCGAGTGCTGATATTAGCGAGGCGGGAATCGGCAGCCTGATCGAGGTCATAGACTTCTGCCAGAGCGACGCCGGTCCCTCCATTCTTACCGCTCAAGATGGCAGTGTAATTTCCAGCCGTCAGGGTGACGATGAGCGCCGCTTCCTTGTCGTTCGAAGGGGCCAGGCCGGCCATTTGAATTGCCGCCTGTTGCGTGTTCTTCCAATTGTCGTTAGCCATAATAAGGGAGCCGTCAGCACGATTCAGTTGGACCACCGGATCGGCCAGCGGGCCCGATATGCCGAAATTGGCGAGCGACGGCCCGAGTGCGCGGACCCCAACGCGTTTTGGTGCGTTGCCGGTCACAATGAAGCCGCTGATTACGACGCCCTGGCCGGCTTGTACTCGCGCACGGCCCGAGATGTTTAATGCTTGTGCTGGTAAAGCGCTGACCCGGAAAACTTGCCCGCCTGAACCTAGGGCGAGGTAATAGAGCGCGCCATCAGGTCCAACATGGAGGTCAACGGGACCCGAGATACCGGTCGCGAAGGCGGTCGCAGTTCCCGTGGCTGGATCGAACACGCGGATCCACCCATTGCACAGATCGGCAAAAAAGTACTTGCCGGTATAGGAGGAAGGGAATTGAGGCACCGGCGGGTTATAGAAAGTCCCGCCGACAATCGCGCAGCCGGTGGTGTTGCTTGTACCGTGTCCGTAGAAGTAGATGGGGCCTCGGAAAGCTGGATTGCTCGTCGGACCTTCTGTTATCGGCCAGCCGTAATTCGACCCGGCGATGCCATCGTTGATCTCCTCGTAGGTCGATTCGCCGACATCGTTGATGAACATGCGGCCGGTGCCTGGCTGAAAAGCGAAGGTAAACGGGTTGCGGAGGCCAAGCGCCCAGATCGCGCGATTGTTTCCAGTCGCGGTGTTGAAGAAAGGGTTGTCGGTCGGGATCGTGCCGTCGGCATTGATGCGCAACATTTTCCCGAGCAGATTGGAAAGAGTTTGCGAGTTTGCGCCGTTAGCGTTCTCGCCGACGGCGATGTAGAGCTTGCCGTCCGGGCCAAAATGGATTGCGCCGCCATTGTGGTTGGTGGCAGAGCTAAGATTGTTGAGTTCCAGGATAACAACTTCGCTGCCTGGAGCTGCGGCGTCGCCGGTCGCGGTAAACCGGGTGACCCGGTTGTGGATTGGCGACGTAGCAACGGTGTAATAAACGTAGAGGTAGTGATTGGTGGCGAAGTTCGGATCGAACGCGATCCCAAGCAGGCCGCGTTCACCGGAGGAATCGACCGTGAGGCTCACGAATGGCGTGCTGAGCAACAAGCCGTTTTTGATCACACGTAGTTGGCCACCCTGCTGGCAGACAAAAAGCCGTCCATCAGGCGCAAACGCCATCGCTGTTGGTGAGCCTGACAGATTGCTGCCAAACTGCGTCTCGGTAAACCCTGACAGTAAGTCCGCCGCAGTTGCAACCAAGGACACAAAAGTGAGCGAAGCTGCGATAAAGAGTGGTAGGATTGCTTGGAAACTAGGAAGTGGGATATAGAAAGATCGTTGCGACTCCACTTGGTTTGGTCGTTACCCAACTACCGTGATTCATCACCCTTCAGGAATCAAGGCGCGGCCTTTCAACTTCGATTTGGAATTCTTGCGCGGTTTTTCGCTGCGACGAACCGGAATTGCGTCGTATCGTCCGAACCGACGTGTGCCGCAAAACCAAACGTTGGGCCAGGTTCGCGTGTCTTTTCCTGCTCGGATCGACAACGTCCGCGCAGTCGGAGCAGTCGCTGTCTAATGCAACGGCAGAGAGGCTGCGCATTCCGCTGGCGCGAATACATAGCTCACAATTTGGGTCGCAAGTCATCGATTTTCGGAGCGGCATTGGCCCCGATGAAGCGGCGACAATCGCGCTTTATTCAAATCCGGCGCTTCGTTCCATTCGCGATCGGCGCGGACTCGCGGTCGCGCAGTTAATCCAAGCCGGAATTCTTCCGAATGCGGTGGTTTCATATGCGCGCGACTTCGTCACTGGGGGCAACACCGTCGGGACAACAACCGCTTACACCTTTAGCGCCGGCTGGGAGTTCAGCGCGCTAATTCCATTTTTGCCAAAGCAAACGGCCGCGAGAAAGAATCTTCGATCGGTTGATCTCGATGTCGCCTGGCAGGAGTGGCAGGCGGCGATGAATGCGCGCGTGGCGGTTTATCGGGTTCTCGCGCTGGATGCGCAAGTCGCGCGCGCCCGGGAAGCGAACCGTGGGTTGCAGGAGAGCACCAGTGCCATGCGGGAGGCGCTAAATAAACATGAGAAAACAGTGCTCGATCTCTCTGCGGTCGAGTCAGCCAGTCAGGATTCGCTCGCGACCATGCTTGGACTCGAGCAGGAATTTGAACGGCAGCGACTGGGGTTGAACAAGGCACTGGGAGCAGAGCCGACCATCAATGTCCGCCTGCGCGCGGGACTCACTTTGCCGACCCATGTCGATGTCGCGGGCGAGCATGATTTGCTGGCCAACGTCGAATCGCGCCGGCTTGATCTTCTTGGATTACGCCAGGGTTATGAGAGCCAAGATGCAACCGTGCGCGCCGCCATTCTCGCGCAGTTCCCGAAAATGTCGGTGGCGTTTGTGCGTGCGAGCGATACCACCGACGTGCACACCAGTGGTTTCAATATTTCCGTCGATGTGCCGATCTTTGATCGTAATCAAGGCGTCATCGCGACAGAGCGTGCGACCAGACAGCGATTGAAAGATGAATACAATCAGCGCGTCTTTGAGGCACGCTCCGATCTCGCTGTTGCCATCGCCGACATTCGTTCGTTAGATCGGCAAGTAACTGCCGCGCAGGAAGGGTTGCCGGTGTTGGAACGACTCGTCAGCTCCGCGGAAACAGCGCGAGAACAAGGAAACACAGATGTGCTCAGCTATTACACCGCGCGTGGCACCTTGCTGCAAAAGCGAATTCAGTTAATCAAGCTTCAGCAGCAACTGCTCGAAGCGCGCACCGCGCTGGAAATCGCTTCGGGCCGTTACCTGCCATCGAATGCATCGTTGAAGGAGAGATGAAGAAGAACCGAATTATCATCGCCGTCATCGCATTGGCGGTCATTGCACTCATCGCGGTCGTGCTAAAGCGATTCGGCATCGGCGAGGGCGAAAAGAAAAGCGGGCCAGTCGCGCAAGTGCAGGTAGCGAAGGTGCAACGCAAAGTCATCTCCGAAAAAACGATTGTCTATGGCAGCGTCGTCGCCCAGCCCGGCAAAACCCATTCCGTGTCGGTGGCGTTTGAAACCCGGGTGCGCCACATCCTCGTCGCTCCAGGTCAATTTGTGCAGGAGAACGATCCGTTAACGGAGATCGAGCCGAGCCCGGCGGCGCAATTGCAAATGCAACAGGCGAAAAATGCGAGTGAAGCCGCGCAAAAGGAACTCAAGCAAACTCGGGAGCGTTTTGACCTGAAGCTCGCGACCAATCAGGATTTGAGCGCGGCGGAAAAGACGGCGCGCGATGCCGAGGCGCAACTAACCACCTTACAACGCGCCGGGGCCGGAGGCGACAATCGCATTCGCGCGGGTCAAGCCGGGGTGGTGGCCAAAGTTGATGTGCAAGACGGACAAATCGTTCCTGCCGGCGGTCCACTGATTGAGATCGTCGCTGAGAATGAAATCGAAGTGAAGCTCGGGGTGGAAGCGGAAGATTTGCCGGCTGTGCCGCCCGGGGCGTCGATATCGATCTTTCCGATAAATGATCCGACCGCGTCGCAAGTGGAAGGATCGGTTCGGCTGATCACGCGTCGGATCGATCCGGCGACGCGACTTGTCGACGCTTACGTGTCCCTCCCGGAAGGGACGAAGCTCTTGCTCGACGGTTATGTGCGCGGCGAAGTTCAACACACGGAGAAGGACGCGCTGGTCGCGCCGCGCTCGGCCGTCCTCCCCAACGAATCGCGCAGCTACAACATTTTCACTGTCGCGAATGGCAAGGCCGTCAAGCACACCGTGAAGGTGGGCCTGCAAAATCCCGATGAAGTGCAGATAATCACCGATGATCTGCACGAAAACGATTCCGTCGTTACCGTCGGCAATTCCGAGTTGGAAGACGGTATGGCGGTGGAAATCCAAGAAGTAAAATGAGCTTCACCGCGTGGGCGCAAAGCCATGCGCGCTCGATCCTCTTCTTCCTCGCGACCTTGGTCGTGGCTGGAGTGGTCGCGAGTTTTTCGTTGCCAGTCGCGCTCTTTCCGCACGTTAGTTTTCCCCGCGTGCGTATCACTCTCGACGCCGGCGATCGGCCAGCCGAGCGGATGGCAGTTGAAGTGACGACGCCGGTGGAGGAAGCGGTCCGCGCCATTCCGGGCGTGCGCAGCGTGAGATCGACCACCAGCCGCGGCACCGCCGAAATTTCGGTCAACTTCGATTGGGGCGAAGACATGGTCGCGGCCATGCTGCAATGCCAGTCCCAGGTGAACAAAATTCTGCCGGCGCTGCCGGTGGGCACTTCGTTTGAAGTCGAGCGCATGGATCCGACCGTCTTCCCGGTCATCGCCTACAGCCTCACTTCCGATTCGCATTCGTTAATCGAGCTGCACGACCTCGCGTTCTACACTTTGCGCCCGGCGCTCTCTACCGTTTCCGGCGTTGCCCGCGTGACCGTGCAGGGCGGCCGCGTCGAGGAGTATCGAGTTAATGTCGATCCTGACAAATTGCAGTCGTTCAAGCTGACTTTGGCGGAGGTTGCAACGGCGCTCTCGGCCTCGAATGTCCAGGTCGCGATCGGTCGCCTCGAGCAATACAACAAGCTATATCTCGTCGTTTCGGACACGCGCTTTCAAAAGTTCGAGGAAATCGAGCGCACCGTTTTGCGCTCCACCCCCGATGGCGTCGTCCTGCTCGAAGACGTGGCGCAAGTCGAGCATTCGTCCGAGCCGCAATGGATCCGGGTTACGGCGGACGGTCATGACGCCGTCCTCTTCCAGGTTTATCAGCAGCCCACCGGAAACACCGTCGAAATCGCGAGCGGCATCAAAGCCAAGTTGCGCGAGATGAAGAAACAGATTCCGGACGGAGTGAAGATTGCCGATTGGTACGACCAGAGCGATCTCATCACCGCGTCGGAACACAGCACACGCGACGCTGTCCTCATCGGTATCGTGCTCGCCGCCATCGTTCTCCTGGCGTTTTTAGGAGATTGGAAGGTGACATTGATCGCGACGCTTACCGTGCCGGCCGTCCTCGCCGCCACGATTCTGTTGCTCTACGTCCTGAAAATGAGCTTCAACATCATGACCCTTGGCGGCATGGCCGCGGCGGTGGGGCTCATCATCG
>QHRJ01000003.1 GCA_003220075.1 Verrucomicrobiota bacterium | reverse complement strand
CCATGTACACCGAAATAATTTGCAGCGAAATCCGCCAGCATCTGTCCAGTCACCTTGCGCTTCCTGACGAAATATTTTTCGCGCAAGACTCGTTCGATCCAAACATCAATGGGGAAAGCTGCGATTCGCTCAAAGGCGAAGAGCATAACGCAATTCGCCACTTTCATCCCGACGCCCGGGAGCTCGCACAGTTGCTTCCGCAATTTCCGGTCAGATAATGGGCTCCACGAATCCAGATCCGCCTGCCCGGACGCGACGACTTTCGCCGTTTCCAGCAGGTTTCTCGC
>QHRJ01000004.1 GCA_003220075.1 Verrucomicrobiota bacterium | reverse complement strand
TTTCCTTCGCTGTCTTTAAAGATGGCGAAGTCACCCCAATGCTCCTTTTTCGGCGGGTTCTCAAACTCAACCCCTCGCTTTTTTAGGTCTTCGTAGGTCTTTTGCAGATCATCGCAGGTGTAGGACAGGTTCATGAACGTGCCAATGCGGTCCTTGTCCTCATCGGTGGTGAACAAGACAACGCGCGTTTCCGCTTTGGGAATGCGCAGTTCGATCCAGCGCTGCTTATCGTCGAACGGCTGGTCGGTGATGATGGTGAACCCTAATTTCTCGGTGTAGAAATCGAGTGCGCGGTCCTGGTCCGCCACCGGCAAACTGACAAATTTTATTTGTTTGATCATGTCCGAAACGTAGGACGCACACTTTACCGGCGTCCAGCGTGAAGGGGATTCCGGCGCGAAAAGTGTTGTCCGTTTATCGGTATAGCTGATAGGTTCCAAGCCCCGCCGATGCTCCGTTTCCGCTTCAATCTCCTCTTCCACTGGAAGAGGATTAAGGTGAGGGTAATCTCTATCTCATTTCAACAGTCGATCCTCAACTTTCAACCCCCCAAATGCCGCGCTTCCATCAAACCGTGCCGATCGATGATTACGTTCTGGACATACTCATGCGCGACATTGTCGGCCACGATCAGCAACCGGCGGCATTCCTCGTCTATCTTTATCTTTCCGGGCGCGCCGCTCGCCAACGCTGGCGACCGGTTAAAGCCAGCCTGCGCATGTTGGCCGATGAAACCGGGCTTTCCAAAAGCGCGGTGCAAAGCGCCCTTGCCACGTTGCGTTTCCGTCAGTTGGTGAAGACATCGCGCGCGCATTGGACCGCAGTGCCGGCGCACCGCGTTCTACGACACTGGCGATCGAATCGGGCCAGACGACGTTCAGCGAATTGATTTCAATTCCCAGGTCAAATTACCGTCGTCACTGACATCGAGCCAGGCGACGCTCGGCGGTGCTCCGCGATTCGGGCGCGTCACGCAACCCGGGTTTAAAAACCGCACGCCGCCGATCGTTTCGTCGCGCGGCACATGAGTATGGCCATGGAGGAGAACCTCGCAATCGACAGGTTGGCTTGGCGAAGGAGGTATATGTCGCAAGCGGAACCAGATCCCATTTCTCGTTAGATCCCGCACCAGCGGCCACGTGTAATTGCTATCGCAGTTTCCGCGCACCAGAGTCAACGGCGGACCGAGAGCGCGCAGTTCATCAACAATCCATTCATCGCACACATCGCCCAGATGCCAGATCTCGTCCGCGCCACGCGCGATCGCACAGATGATCGGGGGCAATTTATTATGCGTGTCAGCGATGACGAGCACTTTTGTCATGTCGAGCAAAGCCGAGACATCTCTATCCTCGTTTCAAGAGAGAAATAGTCAGAGATTCCTCCCAGCCTTCGCATAAAGCTACGGCGCGACAAGCGACTTCACTCGAAATGACAAACGCGGGACGGAATGACAAGTTTGGCGACAGGCACTAGTTTCTGCCCGTGTCATTCAATAATTTCGACCTTTCGCCCGAAGTGGTGCGCGGCGTGCAAGCGATGGGTTTTGCTGAGCCGACCCCTATCCAGCTTCGCGCCTTCCCCATTATTCTCGCCGGCAAAGATCTGATCGGCACCGCCCAAACCGGCACCGGAAAAACCGCTGCCTTCGCGCTTCCGATTCTGACGTTGCTCGGACATCACGGGAAATTTCGTTGTTTAGTCCTGGAGCCAACGCGCGAGCTCGCTGCGCAGGTCGAGACCGCCTTTCGCGACTACGGACGCTTTACTGATTTGCGCGCGACCGTGGTCCACGGCGGCGTTGGCTACGGCAAACAGCGCGAGGAATTGAAACGCGGCGTCGATGTCGTCATCGCCACGCCGGGCCGCCTGCTCGATCATCTCGAGCAGGGCACGCTCCATTTTCGCGACGTCACGATTCTGGTGCTCGATGAAGTCGATCGCATGCTCGACATGGGATTTTTGCCCGATGTCCGGCGGATCGTGGAAAAAATTTCACGTGACCGACAAACGCTGCTTTTTTCGGCAACCTTGCCGCCCGAGATCGAGCGCCTGGCCGCCTGGGTGCTGCGCGAGCCCGAGTTGGTGGAAATCGGTGTGCGCCGTTCCCCCGCCGAAACTGTCACCCACGCCGTTTATCCGGTGGCGGCCGAACAAAAATTTGATCTGCTCATGGTGCTGCTCGAGCGAACCAATTTTGACAGCGCGCTCATTTTTTCGCGAACCAAACACGGCGCGGATCGCATCGCACACAAATTGAAACAGGGGAACCATTCAGTCGCGGTCTTGCATTCGAATCGCACGCAACGCGAACGGATCGAGGCGCTCGAAGGATTCAAGAGCGGCAAATACGAAGTGATGGTCGCGACCGATATCGCCGCGCGCGGGCTCGATATCGCCGGCGTCAGTCACGTCATTAATTACGATGTTCCCGAACACCCGGAAGATTACGTCCATCGCATTGGGCGAACTGGTCGCGCGCAAAATGTCGGCGACGCCTTCACCTTGATGAACGGCGAGGAGTTGCCCTCGTTGCAAGCGATTGAGCATTTCATCGGACAAAAAATTCCGCGGCTGAAGCTGGAGAACTTTCCTTACATTTACACAGTACTGTTTGAACCGGAGGTTATCACGGGCGGCAAACGTGCTATCGGTGGCGGTCGCACCCATCGCGGGTATTCCTTTGGGCGACGACGACGATAGAAACACAGGCCACAGAAATGTGTTCCTTTTGCTAGTACCGATTCACCAAGTAGTTCACCGTCTTGTCCTAGGTAGTGCACGTGTCCCTCGATTTTGTCATTCCGAGCGGAGTCGAGGGATCCCGTTGCGCAACCTTTAAGGTAACACCGCGGGATCCTTCGACTTCGCTGACGCTTCGCTCAGGATGACGGAGCTGCGCCTCTCCTACGCGTTGTCATCCCGAGCCGTGAAAGGCGGCGAGGGACCTCACCTAAGCTCTTGATCACACAAGGAAATACGCGGCAGCCACGAAGTTTTTGCGAGGTCCCTCACTTCGTTCGGGATGACGGCACGTTACTTCCCGCACCACTGATCCACCCAGTCGTTCACCGTTTTGTACCACAGCTGCGAATTCTGCGGCTTCAACACCCAGTGCCCTTCATCCGGGAAATACAACATCTTTGAGGGCACCTTTAGTCGCTGAAGCGTGCTGAAGAGCTGAAACCCTTCACTGACATCGAGTCGATAATCATTCTGTCCATGGATCACCAGCGTCGGCGTTTTGAATTTCTCGGCGAAGAGGTGTGGCGAAAATTTCCGGTAAAGCTCGCGCTGTTTCCACGGCGGCCCTTTGAACTCCCATTCCGGGAACCAAAGCTCTTCCGTCGTTCCGTAACCAGATTCCGTATTGAAAATCCCGTCGTGCGACACGATGCACTTGAAACGATCGGTGTGGCCTAGCAACCAGTTGGCCATGTAACCGCCATAGCTCGCGCCCAGCGCAGCCTCGCGATTTTTGTCGATGAACGGATATGTTTTTTCGACATAATCGAGGCCCTTCGTTAGATCGACATACGGTTTCCCGCCCCAATCTCCGCTGATCGAGTCGGTAAACTTCTGCCCGTATCCGGTGGAGCCATGGAAATTGATCATCACGACGACGTAGCCGTCCGTGGCACCATTCGCGAGAGACGAGTTTGCTTTGGTAGGGGAAGACTCCGTCGAGCCGTCAGGCGATGTACCGGATTTCCGCTCGACAGATTCTCGCCCTACCGACTGCGGCGAAGATGGCGCCGCGAACAACTCCGCGTTCCAGCGATACGTCCACGAATTTCCCCAGGCCCCTTGTGGCCCGCCGTGAATCAAAAATTTCAGCGGATATTTCTTCGCCGGATCGAATCCCGGCGGCTTAACCATCAATCCCTGCACATCGTCGTTATTCGCACCCTTAAACGTGAACGATTCCAGCGGCTGCATGTCGATCTGCGACAGCAGCGCGTCGTTCATGTGCGTGACGGGCTCTGAACCAACTTTGCCTTTCGGTGAAGGAAAATCCATTCGCCAAATTTCATTTGGCGCTTGGATCGACATATTCGCGAAATACAAACTGCCGATTTCAGCTGAGCTCTTTGCGAAGATCAGATCGTCGGCATGCAAGCCGCCATATCTTATCGGCGGCTCATCGCCCTCGACATCATTATAAAACAGCGGCGCTTCGCCGTGATCTTCGGCAGAGAAAATTATCGGTCTGATTGGCTTGTCATACGGCGCGGGCGTGATTGTCCAAGTGTAGCTGCCGACCGAGCGATCAAACTTCTCAGTCAGATCGCGCGTCTTCCCTGATTGTCGATCTTGCACGAAGAGCCGCCATTTATCCGCCTCGAAGCCGGCGCGCGCTTGCGATCGCCAGGCGATGTATTTTCCGTCCGGGGAATAGAGCGGGGTCGAATCGTTGCCGGGACTGGTGGAAATTTTCTTGGCTGCGCCGCCGGCCATCGGCACGATGAAAATTTCGTTGTTCGTGCTGGTCGCCTCCACTTCGTTGATGTTGCTGGTGTAAGCCACCTCCTGGCCGTCAGGCGAAATCGCATACATGTCCTGCCCACCGAGATGGAACGGCGGGACATCGTGATCCCCCGGGGTGAGATCGCGCGGCTGTCGGAACACGGGGCTCTGCCCTGTGCGCCCAGCGGAGATGCTCTCCGCTGTCTGGGTTTTGTCGGATTCAGCGGAGTTCAACTCCGCTGGGCGCACAGACTGCGAGTCTGTGTTCCGGTCGGCGGTTGCATCCGCGCTAACGACAAACAAATGACTGCGCTTGAATTCGGTGAACGCGTTCCAATGCCGATAAAACAAGCGCGTGAAAGTCTTAGCTTTCACTTTGCTGTTTTTCAGTTCGTCGTCGCGCTGCTTGTTGCACGGGTCATCCTTGCAATCTGGATACACCGCCGACACGAACACGATGTTCTTCCCGTCCGGCGACCAGATCGCGCCTTCCGCGCCGGTCGAAATGTTTGTCAGCTGATGCGGCTGACCAATGAGGCCTCCCGCATTCGTATCAAAGTCGCACATCCAGATTTGCGTCGGATCGGTCGCTTTCGACGTCCAAATGAGCCGTTTGCCATCGGGAGAAAAACGTGGTCGTTCCTCATGGTTTGGAGTCGGGTTGAGCCGGCGCGATTCTCCTCCTTGCGCCGGCACGATCCACAAATGCGAAATTTTTACGTTCGCCTCCAGATCGACATCTTCCGCATCGAACACGACCCATAACCCATCCGGGGACGGCACGGGCGCGCCGACGCGTTTGAGCTTCATCATGTCTTCGAAAGTGAAAGGATGTTTGCCGCTGGAAATAGCGGGCGCTGGCGTTTGTCCGAGAAGTGATGTCGTGAGCGCAAAACTGATTGCAATGAGGACCCTCATGAGCCGCAAAGGTTCCGCTGAACTCGCGGGCACGCAATGGTCTTGCCCGGGTAGCGCACGCGTCTCGCGTGTTGGTTTCGGCGTCTCGCCGAAACAGTCTTTTCAGAGAAGTCCGCGATAGCGAGGACGCCATCGCCAACACGCGTGCGCTACCCGGAGCCTTGCGATCGCTAGGCTCGAAACGCTTCGCGTGCCGTTTGTATCCGCAAAGTTTCGATGCGCCCAAATTGCTCCTGCGCGCGCTTTTCCAGCCTGCTGAAATCAGTTCCTTGCAATGCCGGAAAACTTGGTGCGATCGCCCCTAACGAGCGCCAAAGAAGTTGCTTGCCGGTAATTCCGAGGGCGAGCGCTTCCAGCGCCTGAAGTAACTCGACACTGTCATCCGCATCACCGATTTTTACCCGACTGAATTTCTCGGCCAGCCACGCGCCTGCTTTGCGCATCGCGCTTTCTTTGGCTCCGAGTTTCCGAATCAAATTGCGAAGCGTTTCTTGATCATCCTGAATCTCATCGCGCAGATCGCGAAAGATTTTTGTGATTCGGTCTTCCGAATGGTGCTCAATCACGCCATCGAGTAATTCAATCGCCGCAACCGAACCGGAGAGATGATCGTTGAGATAAGTGTGGAGACGCTCCCAGCCCGGCGATTCCTGTTCGCTCACAAGAATCTATCGCACGTGACGAAGGATGAGGTCGCGCCACGGTCTCATTAATCTATGGAGGGGCGAGTTCCTGCGAGCCCGGTCCGAGCGGACCGCGGTCCCGATGTCCAGAGCTCCGCCTCCATTGCCTGAAACACGCCCCAAGTTAGAACGGCAGCGGCAACCGATCCGGCGCGATCCACGTTTCGCGGGCAGCGCGCGAACTGATAACGCTGCGCGAATAATGCGCAGCGATCGGGTCGGCCACGGCCCAGCGTTCCACGATCAAATTGATCCGGCGCCACAATGGCATGCCGCGGTAATGAGTTGTCGCGAGATGGTCGAGCAGCTTCATCCAAAAGCGCGTCACGGTTTCGTGATAAACATTGACCCCGTGGCGTAGCGTGAATGTTTGCAGGGTCTGCCGCATTCGCACCGTCGCATCATCGAGCGGGGCTTCAGCCAGATAAGTCAAAGCCACCGCGATATGGGCGCAATGGTGGAATTGCGAAGGCAGAATCGTCGCTTCCTCGAAGGCGCGCACCAATTCGCGCACTTCCTCGTCGTTTGTGAAATCGCGTATCTTTGCTTCCAACTTACCCGGCCGGCGCCAATCGCGTCCAAAGAAAGAGGACAATAACGGCGCCGATGACTGACATGATGAACCCGGCCGGATGAAAGGCCGAGCCGGGCTCTGGCTTGGAGAAGAGCCGCGCAATTAATCCACCGAGAATGCCGCCTACGATCCCGAGCAGGGTCGTTTTGATTAGTCCCATGGATTGTGCGCCCGGCATGACGGCGCGTGCGACCAGACCGACAACGAAACCAACAATGATGTGCCAAATGATGTTAAGCATAGGTTTTTTGCGGTTAGATCCCGCGAGAATACACGGGCGAGTCGGGCCTGACCACTATCTTCCGCACCTTAGCCGATGTGTTTCTCGCGATCGCCACCATACCACATGTCGAGCTTTTTCCGCGACATTACTCCACGCGGGCCGCCGGAAATCAAAGAAAGAGAGCGGGTAAAAATTTTCCAGCCTGAATACATCCGCAGTTTTCGGCCCGAGGTCATGGCTGGTTCGCGCAATAGTCTGAATTCTCCCAGGCGTTTCAGTGCGATGGTGAAAAAGATTTCTTCGCCCGCAAAATAAATTTCGTCGAAGCCGCCGCCCGCAAAAAAATTTTCCCGCGTGGTGAAGAGGAAGGCGCCGGCGCCGAGGTTGAGTCCGAAATACAGGATAGTAAAAACACGGAAAAAGATTCTGCCCCAGCGCGGAATTTCGCGATCTGTTGCCAGCCACGCACCGCCGCCGGCACAACCATTCTCGAGCGCTTCAACTGCCCCCCGCACGTGTTCCGGTCCGATCCGGGTATCAGCGTCGACGAAAATAAAAACGTTGCCGCGCGCAGCAGCGGCCCCGGCGTTACGCGCGGCTGCGATTTGCCGGCGCTTGATCGAAATCACGCGCGCGCCGAATTCTTCGCCGATTGCGCCGGTCGCATCCGTCGATCCATCGTTCACCAGCACAATCTCGTGCTCGTAACCGGCGGCGGCAGAACGAATGGCGCGAAGCGTGCCTGGCAGTTCGGCTTCCTCATTATAAGCCGGCACAATGAACGAAATCATGACCGCAGTAGTCGAAGGGTCAGTTGTCTTGTCCGCCGACATCGGGTTGGTCTTTCTCAAGCTAACGCGAATTACTTTATGCGACTTCTATGTTGTTTACTTCTCGCGGCTGCGATTTTCGAAACCGGCTGCGCTACTCATGAACAAACTCAGAACTCCGATCCAATGTTGCAACGCACTGATCAAGATTGGAAAGTTCACGGCGAGGTAGGCGTGGCCTACGGGCAGGGCACAATTCGAACTCGTTGAGTCGTGCAGACTGCGAGAGCGCGATTTCTAATTCAGAAAACGGATCGTCAGCGGATAACGATAAAAATTTCCTTCACTCGCGCGGATGGAGGCGATGATGACAAAGACGACATTGAGAACGTGCAGGATCGCGAGCAAAACGAATCCGATCAGCACCAGACACAGAATACCAGAGATCACTGAGTAAATGAGCATGGAAAGCTGGAAATTGAGTGATTCTTTTCCGTGCGCATCGATTTCGGGGGAATCGCCGCGTTTTACCAGCCACACGATTAAAGGCGCGAGGATGTGACCGGCCCAGGGAAAGAAGAATCCCAGAAGCGCGCTGGCGTGGCAAAGCACGTTCCAGGTGCGGACATCGGCGGAAGAGGCGGGCGCGGGAGGAGGTTGAGTAGTTTCCATAGTAAAAGAAGCGTCTCGCTTGTTTTGATCGAACGCAAGCCGGAGGCTCGCGCGCTATCTCTAAACCCACGTCAACTCTGTTGAAAAGCCCAAGCGCCCAGCGAGTTGACATTTAGATGTTGCACCTGCAACACCCGAATATTGACTTAGAGTTACACGGTCAGTGCGGCTGGAGTCAAGGTTAAAGTATATGTTTAAAGCTGAGAGTGACCGTCCCCTTGCACTTACACGTTAAGCTGCACTTACTCTTTTCCTCCGATTTCAGGCCTTCACCCGCTCGATGTGCGCGCCGAGTTCGCTCAATTTTTCATCGAGATGTTCGTAGCCGCGATCGATGTGATAAACGCGGCTCACTTCGGTGATTCCTTCGGCCTTCAGTCCCGCCAGCACCAGCGCGGCTGAGGCGCGCAGATCGCTCGCCATTACCGGCGCGCCGGTCAAGCGCTCCACCCCCTGAATCACTGCGGTTGCGCCTTCCATTTGCACCTGGGCGCCCATCCGTTTCAGCTCGGCCACGTGCATGTAACGTTGCGGGAAAATATTTTCCGTGATCACGCTGATTCCGTCAGTGGTGGAAAGCAACGCGCACATTTGCGCCTGCATATCAGTCGGGAAGCCGGGGTAGGGTTCCGTCGTGATTTCCAACGGTTTGGGCGCACCATTTGGTGAAACGGTTATGGATTGTTTATTCGCTTCGATTTTGAATCCGCAACCGCTCAGCGCCTCGGTAATTGCAGTGAGGTGTTTTGGCTCAACTCGGTTGACGGTCACTCCGTTGCCAGCTATTGCGCCCGCCACCAGAAAAGTGCCAGCTTCAATCCTGTCGGGAATGATGTCGTGCTCGGCCCCGTGTAGTTCGCTAACACCCTCGACAATGATTCGTCGTGTCCCGGCGCCCTCGATTTTCGCGCCCATCTTGTTGAGAAAATCAGCCAAATCGCAAACTTCGGGCTCTTGCGCCGCGCCTTCAATTACAGTTGTGCCTTCGGCGAGAACCGCAGCCATCATTACATTATCGGTGCCGAGAACAGTCGGTCCGAATTTGCCGCGCAGATTAATCACGGCGCCGGCTAGTTTCGGGGCAAAAACTTTCACGTTACCGCCCTCCACTCGCACCGCCGCGCCGAGGGCTTCGAAGCCCTTCAAATGCAGGTCGATCGGCCGATCGCCGATGACGCAACCTCCAGGGAGGGAAACGGTTGCTTCCTTGCAACGCCCGAGGAGCGGCCCGATCACGCCAACCGAGGCGCGCATTTTTCGGACAACGTCATAGGGGGCGACCGATTGCACTTTATCGGCGGTGACGGTGACAATCCCGCTGGCGCGTTCCACCTGGGCGCCGAGATGAGTGAGAATTTGCAACATGTAATGTGTGTCGCTCAGGTCGGGCACGCGATGAATCGTGCAGGGCTCGCGCGTCAGCAGGGTGGCGGCAAGAATGGGGAGGGCGGAGTTCTTCGAGCCGCTGATCTTGATCGAACCGGCGAGAGAATTCCCGCCATGCACAAGTATCTTATCCATACCGGGCGAAGAGAAAACGCGTTCTACCTGAATAATCGTTTTTCGCCTCGATGTCGCCGTAATTTTTATCGCGCAAAAGGTCGATTAGGACGAGTTCCTGGCCAAGCCCGATCTCCAGCGCCAGCAATCCCCCAGCGTTCAGATGCGGCGGCGCGGTCTCAATCAATTGGCGAATGATTTCATCGCCCTTCTCGCCGGCAAAAAGGGCGACTTCCGGATCGCGCAAAACTTCGGGCGCGAGCTGGCCGCGATCATGCCGGGAAATATAGGGCAGGTTCGCGACGATTAAGTCGAATTTCCGATCGATATTCTCCAACAAGTTGCTTTTGAGAAACTGAACGCTAGCGATCCCGAGCCGGACGGCATTTTCACGCGCCAGCAACAGCGCATCGTCCGAGATATCAGTGGCAATGATTTCCGTTTCGGGAAATTTCGCCGCCAGACTCAACGCGATGACACCTGATCCTGTGCCGACATCAATAATTCTGACGTCTGACTTCCCGCCGGGCCGTAGGCCACTATGGGCCGAAGGTTGACCTCTGATCTCCGGATCGAGGAACTCGACAAATTCCTCCGTTTCCGGTCGCGGAACGAGCGCGCGTTTGTCGCAGAGAAAGATGTTTCCGCAAAATTCGACCGTGCCGAGCAAATGTTGGAGCGGCTCGTTTTGCCCTCGCCGCCGGACCAGCTCGCGTAAAGGCGCCAGTTCAGGCTCGGCGAGATCGCGCTCGAACTCGAGATAAACTTCGAGCCTTTTCCGCCCGAGTGAATGCGCCAGCAAATGCTCGGCGTTCAAGCGCGGATTTTCGATCCCGCGTTTTTTGAAATAAGCGGTCGTGGATTGAAGAACGTCGAGCACGGTCATTTTGTCGTTCCGCGCGAGCTCTGCGCCTCAGCCTGGCGAAGGCGGAAAGTCGACGAACCCGCTTGCGACAGCTTTATCCTAACGCCGCCGGATCCCTCGACTACGCTTCGCTGCGGTCGGGATGACATCAGTTGGTCAGCGCGCTGTCTTTCAATCGCTCGGCCAAATCGGCCACTTGCAGTGCTGAAATCATTTCCTCGAGGTTGCCTTCCATAAACCGGTCCAGATTGTAAAGCGTAAGCGCGATGCGGTGGTCGGTGACGCGGTTCTGCGGAAAGTTGTAAGTGCGGATTTTTTCTTCGCGGCCACCCGATCCGATCTGACTTCGGCGATGGGCCGCGTATTTCTCCGCTTCTTCATGTTGTTTGGTTTCGAGCAAACGCGAGCGCAAAACATTGAGCGCTTTCTCCTTGTTCTTTTGCTGACTCCGCCCGTCCTGGCAGCGGACGATTGTACCTGTAGGAATATGCAAAATCTGCACCGCGGAATCAGTCGTATTCACGCCCTGGCCGCCTGGTCCGCCGGAGCGGCAAACTTCGATACGGAGTTCTTCCGGTTTTAATTCCAGATCGATTTCCTCCGCTTCCGGCAAAACCGCGACCGTGGCGGTGCTAGTATGAATGCGCCCCTGCGCCTCGGTTGCGGGGACACGTTGGACCCGGTGCACCCCACTTTCGTAACGCAATTTTCGAAAAACCGATTCGCCACTCACCTTGAAAATTACTTCCTTTAATCCACCAAGCTCCGATGGACTCGAATCCATACTCTCGATTTTCAATCCGGCTGACTCGGCATAGCGATTGTACATTCGACATAAATCGGCGGCGAAAATTGCCGCCTCGCTCCCGCCCGTGCCCGCACGGATCTCAATGATGGCGTCGCGATTTTCGTTTTCGTCCGGCGGAAGCAACGCCACCTGCATGTCGCGTTCGAGGTCGGCAACGCGTTTTTCCAGCGCGGGAATTTCTTCCTGCGCCATTTGGGCCAGGTCGGCGTCGGTCGAATTGGCGAGTTCGCGGTTGTCCGCCAATTGCATTCGCGCATTCGACAATTCGTTCCATTTCGCCAGCAACGCCTTTACGTTCGCGTGTTCCCGCATGATTTCGCCGGCACGATTGCGATTGTCGAAAAGGGACGGGTCGGCAATTTCGCGTTCGAGTTGTTCGAAACGCTCGCGTTTACGTTGAATGAGAAGATCGAAGTCCATGATTGTTGTAGCGGTGGCCGTGTCAGCCGTTGGCGCGGGCGCTCGCCGCGGCGAGCGCCTCTACATTCAGCTAAGCCTTGCCGGCGCGGGCGGCCTTGGTGCTGCCGTAACGACGCGCGAATTTTTCCACGCGCCCGGCGGTGTCGACGAATTTTTGTTCGCCGGTGAAAAACGGATGGCACGCGGCGCAGATCCCGATTTTAATGTCCCGTTTAGTCGAGCGGGTGTGATAAGCCGCGCCGCACGCGCAAACGATATCAGTCTCGTGATAATCGGGATGAATGTCCGCCTTCATGTTGAAAAACGAGCACGAAATCTAGCCGCGAAACGGCAAATTCGCAAGTGAGGACCACATTAGGCGACCGGATTCTCGAGGTGTGGGAAGCTACCCGCACAAAGAACCGTGATCGCGCCGCCATCTTTGACGCCCAAGGGAGAGTCGCGCGCACATTTTCTGAAATTGAGGAGGGCGCCGAGCATTTCGCGGCCGAGCTGAAAGCGATTGAACCAGGCAGAGTGGTCGCAATCCAAATCGGCAATCATCCGGATTGGCCATCGTTGTTTCTGGCGTGCCTGCGGAAGCAACTTGTCGTTCTCCCACTGGAACAGACGATTGCGGAGGAACAGAGAAAAAGCGCTTTTCAAATCTTCAATCTAGCTGCTCTCGCAAGCCTGTCGTCCCGAGCGAAAGTCGAGGGATCCCGCTGCGTAATCTTTAAGGTAACATCCGCGGGATCCCTCGACTCCGCTCGGGATGACAGGCCTATGGTGGCGGCCGGACCGATCGACTGGCAGGGCCAGCGTCCTTCGCTACTGAAGCTCACGTCTGGCACCACCGCCGCGCCGCGCGCGATTCGTTTTCGCAGCGAACAATTGCTGGCCGATTGCGAGAACATTTGCGAGACGATGGGCATCAGCCAGCGCGACTTGAACTTTGGCGTCATCCCAATTTCGCATTCCTATGGCTTTAGCAATTTGCTGACGCCGCTCATCGTGCGCGGCGTTTCGCTTGCGCTCAGTAGCGATCGGATGCCGCGAGCGATCATCGACGCCCTCGCCGCGACTCGCGCGAGTGTTTTTCCGGGAATGCCGGTTTTCTACCAATCGTTTTGCGAAATGGCCCAGGCGCCCTCTTTACCGGATTTACGGCTTTGCATTTCGGCCGGAGCGCCCTTGCCGTCGGAAACCGCGCAAGGCTTTTGCGGAAAATTCGGACGCGAGATCCACTCCTTTTATGGCGCATCGGAGTGTGGCGGAATTTGTTACGTCCGTAAAGCGCAGCCGGTCCAGGGATTTGTTGGTGAGGCGATGTCCGGAGTTGAGATTGAACAGGTCGATCCCGACAATCCGATCTCGCCCATTCGGGTGCGAAGTCGCGCGGTGGCCGCCGGTTATTTCCCCGAGCCTGATGAAGACAAACTGGGCCACGGCATTTTTGCCCCGGATGACTTGTTGGAAAAAACGAAGGGGGGTTACCGGATCGTCGGACGCGGCTCAGACTTGATCAACGTCGCCGGCAAGAAAGTGCATCCAGCGGAAGTGGAAGCCGAAATCTTGCGCTGCCAGGGAGTGCGAGCGGCGATCGTTTTCGGTCGCGAATCGGAGCGTCGGAATGAAGAAATCGCCGCCTGCGTGGTAGCGAAAGGCTTGAGCGAGAGAGAATTGCTCACGCATTGTCGGGTGCGGCTGAGCAGTTGGCAGGTGCCGCGCCGCATTTATTTCGTGGAGGCGATCCCGGTAAATGAACGCGGCAAAACCAGCCGGCGCGAGCTGGCTCGGCGCTATCCAGTCGTTCGCTAGCGCAAGTTGAGCGAGAAAATGCTTTTCATTTGCCGAGAAGCATAAATTGTTAGGAGAGCGCGTTGGCAGCGGGACATTTCTTGCGGCGGTGCGCTTGTTTCCCAGTGAAAGATTCTACTGCTTGGACTACGAAACGCGAAGAGCGCATTCTGGTTCTAGAGCCAGACGAATCAATGCTCTCATCAATTTTGAGTGCGTTGCACGAGGTTGCGCCGGAAGCGGTGGTGGATGTGGCCCATGATCTGGAGGAGGCGCATCGCATTACCGCAGATGAGCCGGTTGAGCTGTTCGTGCTCGACCTGGATGCTGCGTGCGATTCAGCTCTTCTGGGGGATTTGCGGGCCAGCCATCCCAAGGCGGAGGCCATATTTTTGACGGCTGGGCACCTTGCTTCGCCGCCCGAAGAATCGGAGAGGATGGGGGACGTTCATTTCCTGGGAAAGCCATTTTCGGATTCGGATTTCAGAAACTTGGCGCAGAACCTCTTACGGTCCGGCGAAGATGTTCGGCTGCCGGAACGGCAGCGCATTCTGGTGATCGACGACAGTCTGATGCTATTAGGTTTCGTCGAGGAGATTCTGACCGAAGCAAACTATCAAGTCGTCACCGCCGGAACAAGCCAAGAGGGATTGCAAGCGGCTCGCCAGCAGAAACCTGATTTGATCCTGCTCGATTATTTGCTGCCTGATTTGCCAGGCGATGAACTTAGTCAGCGCTTGAGCGAAGATGAGTCGACTGCGCACATCCCAGTCCTTTTCATGTCGGGGTTCGGCACTGATTTGGAAGATGCACAAGCCAGATCCGAGAATGTCTTGGGAATTTTGCATAAACCGTTTACTTCTGATTCACTCTTGAAAGTGGTCGAGGAAAACCTATCGCGCGAAGAAGGCGCAGAGCCGGCGGTGCGCTCGGAATTTACCAATGTGGTCAGTCCGGGAGAAGAGGAGACCTCCGTAGTCACTTTTTCGCCGCTCTGGAACGAACCGGCATCCGCCTCGTCGCAGGAAAACGAGCAAACGCACAGTGGTTTTGGCGATTTGGACTTCCCCGCGCCACCCGAGCCGGCTTTTTTCGAATCCGGTGCGTTGGCGAACATCTATTTTTCCGGTGATACCGGGTTCTTTTCCTTCAGCCGCGTGCTGAGGGTAATCGGTCACGAAAAGTTGACCGGCACACTCCGCTCTGCCGGGACGAGGGAAAACGTCGATCTTCACGCTCGCGAAGGAAAGGTCGTGCTAGTGACGACCCGTGATGCCGAGGGTTACTGCTCCGAAGCGCCGGTCACGCTGGTAAACATCGATCCCGACCGCGTGGCTGCGGCGCGAGAGACTCAAACTCAAACCGGTTGCCCGTTGTTTATCACTCTCCTACGGGAGGATCTGATTTTGCGCGATCCGGCGCTGCAATTGGTCCAGCATTATGGGCAAAAACTTTTCGCGCAACAATGGAGCGCACCGAGAGTGCGATTCGCCTTTGAGCAAACAAGCGAGCTGCCTGATTTCACCAACGACATCCCCGCCGAGGATGACATCGAGCATTGGATGTTGAGCACATTGCGCTTCGTCCAGGCGCAGGATGTTGCCGAGAAAGCCAATTATGACCCGGCCTGGATTCCCGCTTATACGCGCGATGGTTTTGAGCGTATCCAAAAACTGCGGCTTACGGTGGCCGAAGCACAATTCGCCTCGCAGTTCAACGGCACTCGCTCCATCGCCCAGATCGCGCGCAATCTTCGGCTGGATTTGAAATTCGCCCGCTTGACCCTCTTCCGTTTCGTAGAGCTCGAGATTGTCGAATGCTGGCCCCCGGCTGCTTCTGAAAAGGCGGAGCGGGGGAGCGTTTTCAAACGACTGGGCCGGTCGATAGGGATCGGGGAGTAATTCTTTACCCGCCCAGGGACGCGCGATGAAACGGAACGTTCTCGTCGTCGATATCGGTGGCACTCACGTCAAACTGCTGATGTCGGCGAAGGACAAATTGAAATTCGATTCCGGACCGGACATGACGCCGCGCAATTTCGTAAGGAACTTTCACGAGACCTCGGCGGAGCTAAAGTTCGCCACTATTTCCATCGGGTTTCCTTCGGTTGTGCGCAACGGCAAGATCGTGAAGGACCCGAAACATCTCGGCAAAGGCTGGGTCGGGTTCAACTTTAGTCGCGCCCTAAAAAAGCCCAGTCGGGTCATTAACGACGCCGCTATGCAGGCGCTGGGCAGTCATATTCGCGGCCGCATGCTTTTTCTCGGGCTGGGCACAGGGTTGGGCGCTGCGCTGGTTTGGGAGAATAACCTTTTACCGCTCGAGCTCGGTGATCTGCCTTACCGCGATCATCGCAAAATTGAAGACTGGCTCGGCATAGACGGGCTGGAGCACCTCGGCGAAAAAGCGTGGCGCGCGGAAGTGCTTTACTGCGTGACCCAGTTGAAGCTCTCTTTCGTCGCCGATACCGTCGTCCTCGGTGGCGGCAACGTGAAAAAGATGAAGCAATTGCCGCACGAGGTGAAGAGAGGCGATAACCGCAATGCATTTCTCGGGGGGTGCCGTTTGTGGGAAACCGATCGCAAAACGGGAAAACCGCGCTGGCGAATTTTGTAATGGGCGGTCTGCTTAGTGCTGCTCGGGAGAAGAGATACGATGCCCGCGGTGGTCTAATGAGCGAGCGCTGTCGGCGCTAAAACGCGCCGCGCCCATCTTGCTGTGTTTTTCGCAATGTCCGAACAGCTAAGGTAGTGTTTTCAGCGAGCGCGTGCCGCAATCTTATCGGCAAGGTAAGTAGCGAAATAACCGTGATAGCGGGCTTGCAATTCCGGCCGCTGCCAATCTTTGCCGGTAAGAATGCGACGGCAATTGGGCGAACCGCATTTGCATTCCATTTCGTAGCTGTCGTCGTCCGTCATGCACCAGTCGTGGGTCAATTCTTCCCCGGCACGAATATCGCGAATGGCGACAAAGATGATGTTACCGCGCAGGCCGAGGTTGGCGTCGCAGGAATGATTACTGTAGAGCATGGAACCTTCGCGTTCCTCCTGTGTAACCGGCGCGATGAATAAATCGTCGTCAATCTGGATCTCCACCGGGCCAAGCCGGAGCGTAACTTCGCGCTCCAGAAAGTCGCGACTGACGATGTGACCGCCCTTGATCATCACTATCTCGCCTTCGGCAATATCGGCGACAGCAAATAGCCCTTTTCCGTGAACTGGACTTTGCCGCACTTCGGTTTTGGGCGAGCGCCAGGAAAGAGGAGTTTCCTTCACAGAAGTTGGTTACATTAATGGCGACGATGCTAAAGAGGAAAATGGACCGTGTGATCTCTCAAGATTTGGCATGGAGGAGAAATATAAAAACTTGCCGGGATGCTTCGGCGCGCTTTTCAACGTGCTAGCGGTAGCAGATTTTTTGCGAGCGAGGCAGGGTGCTCGGATGTACCTCGATCGGCGGTCGGTCAAAAGTTAAAGCCAGGCTGGGTGCGCACTTGCTGTTGCGACGCGTCGGGCGCATTCGGGTTCACTTCGCCGGGAATGGCCTCGCGCGTTTTCACTGCCTCACCGGCGTTGAATTCTTCATCGGTAGCGCAACCGCTAAAGGAAACAATTCCGCACGCGAGCAAAGCGAAATACCACGTCTTCACGATAAGGTAAAGTCCCGCCAGGCACTGGTTGGTCAAACCGAAATCGTTTCGTTGGTGGCACAATAGATTTCGAAAAGGGCGCTGCTTATTTCGGCCAGACGTTTTTGGGTGAGAATGAGATACTGATGCAGGCCGTATTCGAAGATGTCGCCTATCGTAACAAAATTGAGATCGTAACGTAAGCGGCCGGAAAGACGTTCTGCTTCATTGGCGTAATTCGTCTCGGGTGAGCCGGAAATGCGATGAAGGGCAGCATCAAGAGACTCGACGCTGAAGCGGATGGACCGGGGAAATTCGGGGTGGGCGATCAAAAATTCCGCCACCTTCCAGGGGGCGACCTGGCCGACGTAAACCTTGCGGTAAGCCTCGAGCGCACTGCACGATTTCAGGACCGACATCCATTGGACGGTATCGATGTTGCCACCGACTTTTTCTCCCGAAGGCAAAAGGAGATGATATTTGACGTCGAGAATGCGCGAGGTGTTGTCGGCGCGTTCGAGAAATCTTCCGATGCGAATGAAATCCCAGCCTTCGCTGTGCGTCATGGTCGCATCGGCGATTCCCTGGATTAGATGTGAGCCCGTAATAATGCGCCGGAAAAATTCGTAGGGACTCAGACGAAGCATCTTTTTCCCGGTCTCGCCTTTGATGAAAAGGTAGAGACGATTGATGTGTTCCCACATTTCGCTCGAAATTTGTTCGCGCACCGTGCGCGCGTTTTCGCGGGCGGCCGCGAGACAGGCGTAAACTGAGTTCGGGTTCTGGCGTTGCAGACAGACGAAATCGACTGCGGCCTGGCCATCGGGGTTTTGATAGAGCGAGGTGAAGAGTTCGTTTTCTTCCAGCGAACTGATGATCGGATTCCATTGCTGCTGAGTGTCGGGATCGCGCGTGTTTTCGAGATCGAGGAGCAATTGCAAATTTGCGTCGGCGATGCGGGCATTATTTTCCGCGCGCTCGATATAGCGGCTCATCCAGAAAAGGGAATTAGCGACGCGGCTAAGCATACCAAGGTGGAGTAATGGAGTAATGGAGTAGTGGAGCAAGGGAAGAGACGATTCGTCGCATTGGCATTACTCCATCTCCTCTTCGAGCACCCAGGTATCCTTGCTCCCGCCACCTTGCGATGAGTTCACCACCAATGATCCTTCGCACAACGCCACCCGGGTAAGCGCGCCGGGAATGATTTTGATTTTCTCCCCCGATAAAATGTAGGGACGCAAATCAACGTGTCGCCCACGGATGACGCCTTCATCGAAGGCGGGCGAGCGCGAGAGCGGAATGATAGGCTGGGCAATGTAATTGCGCGGTTCCTTTCGAATGCGTCCCCGAAATTTTTCGCGCTCCGACTCGGTGGAATGTGAGCCGACCAGCATGCCATAGCCGCCGCTTTCGTTGGCTGCTTTGACGACAAGCTTTTCCAGATTGTCCAAAATGAATGCGCGATCGGTATCGTCCGCCGCCAGATAGGTATCGACGTTCGGCAGAATCGCCTCCTGATCGAGATAGTAGCGGATCATTTTCGGCACGAAGTGATAGATGACTTTGTCGTCTGCGATCCCAGTGCCGATGGAATTCGCCAGACTGACATTTCCTTTGCGATAGGCATCGACCAATCCAGGAACGCCAAGTCCCGAATCTTTTCGAAAAACCTTTGGATCAAGAAAATCGTCATTAATTCGGCGATAAATAACGTCGACCGGCTGCAGGCCTTTGGTCGTGCGCATGAAAATTTTTCCATCGCGCGCAATGAGATCGCGGCCCTCCACAATTTCAATTCCCATGGAACGCGCGAGAAACGAATGCTCGTAATAGGCGGAGTTGTGGATGCCCGGCGTAAGGAGCACGACGGTGGGATTCGTTTTCCCTGCCGGCGCGATATAACGCAGAACGTTGAGGAGCTCCTGGCTGTAATCTTCTACCGGCCGGACACGGTGTTGCGCGAACAAATTTGGAAAGACCCGGCGCATGACCTGGCGAACTCCGGACGAAAGTGCGCGGCCCGCCAGACGTAATCTTTCGGAATCACGCCATCGCGCAGAATGGATTGACCGTGATAGATGTCGTGCAGAAAAAGATTGAGCGCGGTGATTCGCTGCTCCAAACCGCGCTCAATTTTTTTCCATTCCTCTCCCGAAATAATTCGCGGGATGAGATCGAATGGAAAAATCCGCTCGGTCCCCTGGGCATCGTTGTAAACCGTGAAGGTGACGCCCTGGCGCAAGAGAGTGAGCGCGGCCAGGTCACGTTTGCGATCGAATTCTCCTTCGGTCAGTTCGGTGAAACGTTGCAGCAGCCGCTGGTAATGAGGCCGGGCCTGGCCCGGCGCGGCAAACATCTCATCGTAAAATTCGCCGGTATCATAGCTGGCGAAGAATTCGGTCACGAATTCAGTTTGTCGCCGCCTCTACGCCGCGCAAACAAAAAGGAGCGGGCCGATAGTACGCCCTCACCTCAATCCTCTCCCACAGGGAGAGGAGGACATAGGTCGCGGGTGTCTTGGGAATTCCGGCGGGAGACCGTACGCGAAGCGCCAGGTGAGGGTTCTCCGTTCTTGCGCCAGCTCGGTCTTACGGCGCCGTCATTCTTCGTCGCCAGAACTTCCCGCAAGAATGGCGCGGTGCGGCTCAGCCGGCTTTTTGCGACCTGCTCCGGTGTCCCGGTGGCAACGATCTCACCGCCGGCCTCGCCGGCTTCCGGACCGATATCGACAATGTAATCCGCTTCCGCGATTACGCTGAGATTGTGCTCAATCACGATGACGGTATGACCGTCATCTACCAGCCGGTGCAGCAAGTTCAGCAGCAATTCAACATCGGCCATGTGCAACCCAATCGTCGGTTCCTCTAGTAGATAGAGCGTCGATTTCGGTCGGCGCATTTTACGGATCCGTTCGTTTTGCACGCGGCCGATCCCGCGGGTTAGCTCAGTCGCTAGCTTCAGCCGTTGCGCTTCGCCGCCGCTCAAAGTCGGGCTCGGCTGCCCCAGCTTTAGATAACCGAGTCCGGTATCGACGAGCAGTGAAAGGGATCGCGCGACCTTGGGGTTGGCTTTGAAAAATTCGGCCGCTTCTTCGATCGTCATTTCCATTACGTCCCCGATCGATTTTTCATGGTAAAGAACTTCGAGAGTCTGGGCGTTGTAACGTTTCCCGCCGCAATCTTCACAGGGCACGTAGGTGCTCGGCAGAAAATTCATCTCCAATTTGATCATGCCCTGGCCCTTGCACGACTCGCAACGTCCGCCCTCGGCGTTGAAGGAGAACCGGCTCGGGCCGTAACCGCGCATGCGCGCAACCGGAACTTGTGCGTAAAGATTGCGAATCTCATCGAAGACTTTGATGTAGGTTGCTGGGGTCGAGCGCGAAGTTTTCCCGATGGGTGATTGATCGACTTCGTAAACCGCATCGATCGCCTCCATGCCTTCAACTCGCTCGAATAACTCGCCGGTGCGTTGACGTTTTCGATTTAGTTGCTCATGCACGGCCGGTAAAAGGACGTCGCCCATTAAGGTGGATTTGCCGCTGCCGGAAATTCCGGTGATGACCGACAAGCGACCGACGGGAAACTTCACCTCGATGTTTTTCAGATTGTTCGCCCGCGCATTCCTGATCTCGACCCAACTCGCAACAGCGCGCAGGCTTCGCCGCGATTTGCGAATGGGATGGCAGAGCGGCGTTTTTAGACAACGTCCGGTCTCGGAATCTTTCGCGCGCTCGATTTCACGCAGCGATCCGCTGGCCACAACTTCGCCGCCGTGAATCCCGGCGCGCGGGCCGAGATCAATGATGTGGTCGGCGCGACGCATGGTTGCTTCGTCATGCTCGACAATGACGAGTGAGTTCCCTTTTGCGCGCAATGCGGCCAGCGTCTCGAGCAGCCGCACATTATCGCGCGGATGCAAACCAATGGTCGGTTCATCCAGCACGTAGAGGACGCCACGCAAATTCGAGCCGAGCTGCGCCGCCAGGCGAATCCGCTGAGATTCACCGCCACTCAAAGTCTTGGCCGATCGACCTAACGACAAATAGCCGAGACCGACATTCTTCATGAATCGAAGGCGCTGCACTATTTCCGGAATCAATTCGTTCGCGATGGTTTTTTGTTTGCCGCTAAATTTTAATCGTCCGATTTGCTTGGCAGCAGTGGCGGCGGAAAGCGCCGAAAAATCGTCGATCGTCATATTTTGCACGCGCACGTGACGCGCGACCGCGTTCAGACGCGAGCCGTGGCAAGCCGGGCAGATCTGCGCTTCACTTTCGTCGATCCATTCCGATTCACGTTCGGCGGTCAGCTCGTTTTCGAGGACTGATTCGCCATCCTCGCTTCCGCCAACTTGGAGCGATTGGTTCCAGATTTCGCCAAAGCCGCCGCATTCTTCGCAGGCACCGTGCGGCGAATTGAATGAAAACAATCGCGGATCGAGTTCTTCGAAGGCGCGCCCGCAACCCGGACAACTCATCTCCGTGCTCATGACCGTGACTCGATTTTTCGCATCGACGAGGCGGGCGGTGCCGCGACCAATCTCGAGCGCGCGCTGGCTGAGATTGCGCGCCTTGGCGATCCGCTTCTTGTCGATTACACCGACAAGGACGTCGATGGTATGTTCCTTGAAACGCTCAAGCCTGCGGAACTGCTCCACCGGAACGAGCTGCCCGTCGACCAAAAGGGCGTCGAATCCATTGCGCTCCGCCCAACGCGCGACATCGGTGTGAAACCCCTTGCGCGCCTTTACCAGCGGCGCCAGCACCTTGAGTGGACCACGGCGGGTGGCCGCCTCCACTTGTTTTACGATTGCAGCCAGAGTTTGTTTTTCGACCGGCAGATTGCAATCCGGACAGAATTGCGTGCCGGTTTTGGCAAAGAGCAACCGCAGGAAATGATAAACTTCCGTCACCGTCGCGACGGTTGATTTCCCGCCCCCGCGTGTGACACGCTGCTCGATCGCGACGCTCGGCGGCAACCCTTCGACCAGATCGACGTCCGGTTTTTCCAGTTGCTCGACGAATTGTCGGGCATAGGGAGACATGCTGTCGAGAAAGCGGCGCTGGCCTTCCGAGAACAAAATGTCGAAAGCGAGCGTTGATTTTCCTGACCCGCTCAGGCCGGTGATCACGACCATCTGGTCGCGCGGGATCGCGACATCGATGTTTTTCAAATTATGCTCGCGCGCGCCATGAATTTGGATGGCGCCGCTCGCGATATTTTGTCGGGAGCGCGCGAGCATTCTGCCGGACGGCTCTTCCGCGACGCGTAACGCAAATTCCTCCCCGTCATCCTGAGCGTAGCGCAGCGGAGTCGAAGGATCCCGTTGCGTTACCTTGAAGTTTTTGCGACGGGATCCCTCGACTGCGCTCGGGATGACGCTCCTCAAGAACCTTCCCGTATGCGAGCGCTCAACCTTCGCAATCTGTTCTGGTGTTCCAACGGCAACAACTTCACCGCCCTCCTCGCCCGCTTCGGGTCCGAGATCGATGATCCAGTCGGCGCATTTAATCACTTCGAGGTTATGCTCGATCACCACGAGCGACTGCCCGGCATCGATTAATCGCTGGAACAATCGCAATAAAATCGCGACATCATCGAAATGCAGTCCGGTGGTTGGTTCGTCGAAGATAAAGAGATTCGCGGTTTTTTCTGTAGAGGCAGCCGTGCCGGCTGCACGGTTTTTGTTCGCAGGCGACACGCCCGCCACCCCAGATGTGTCAGCAAGGTGACTAACGAGTTTTAGACGCTGCGATTCGCCTCCGGACAAAGTGTTGAGCGGTTGGCCAAGCCGAAGATAACCAAGCCCGACTTCTTCGAGAACTTCCAGCGGGTCGGATAATCTTTCGCCCTCGCCGATCTGGGCAAACCAGGCGGCCGCTTCCGTAACCGTAAGTTCGAGCACATCGTGAATCGATTTTCCGTGGAGCTGAATTTTGAGCACGTGAGGCTGGAAGCGTTTGCCTTCGCATTCCGCGCAACGGACATAAAGATCACTCAAAAACTGCATCTCGATTTTCTCGAAACCGGTGCCGTTGCAACGTTCGCAACGGCCGGTCCCGGAATTGAACGAAAATGCGCTCGCGGTCAGTCCTTGCGCCTGCGCTTCCGGCAAGGCGGCGAAAAGTTCGCGCACCCGATCATAAAGCCCAAGATACAAGATGGGCGTCGAACGCGGGGTGCGCGCCAGTGGCGATTGATCGACCATGACAATTTCGTTGAAGCGATGTGCGCCAGTCACTCTCCGGCATGCGCCCGGCTCGTGTTCGCTTGGTTGGCCCTTCGCCCGCAAAAGATTTCGATACAATATATCCTGAATCAGGGTCGATTTTCCCGAGCCGGAAACGCCAGTAATGGCGGTAAAAATTCCGAGTGGGATTTCGACATCGACGTTCTTGAGATTGTGCTCAATCGCGCCGGCAATTTTGACCACAGAAGTGAATTTCCGCCGTGATTTTGGGATCGGGATGGATTTGCGACCGCTCAGGTAATCGCGCGTGAGGGATCTACCTACAAATTCATCGAGCGGACCGATGAAGACCAACTCGCCACCGCGTTCGCCGCGACCGGGGCCGATGTCGATCAAATTGTCCGCTGCGCGGATGATTTGTTCATCGTGCTCGACCACGAGCAAGGTGTTGCCTTTATCGCGCAGGTTGTGCATCACTCGCACGAGCCGCCCGACGTCGCGCGGATGCAATCCAACGCTTGGTTCGTCCATGACGAAGAGCGTGTTCACGAGCGACGCGCCGAGGCAGGTGGTGAGATTGACCCGCTGCATTTCGCCGCCGCTCAGGGTGCGAGTGGAACGATCGAGGGTGAGATAACCGACGCCGACTTCGCAAAGGTAACGGAGTCGCGCGCAAATTTCGTTGCGCAGCATTTCCGCAGTGCTGTCATCCGGCGCGATTTCGATGTGCGCCAGTAAATCGCGCGCGTCAGAAATCGGGAGGGCGGCGAATTGGGGGAGAGTGAGCTTGGAGGGCGCCGCGCTGTCGGCACCATTCTTGGGACGCGACGGCGCGCGTCCCTCCAATTTGTAATTCAGCGTCTCCGGTTGGTAGCGTCCACCGTCACAGCTTGGACATTTTACATAAGCGCGATAGCGACTGAGCAGCACGCGCACGTGCATTTTGTAAGTCTTCGATTCGAGCCAGCGAAAGAAACCGCGCACTCCGTACCAGCGATTATTTTCGTAATCGTCATCGGTGTATTCGCCCGCATGTTTCTCGCCGTTAATGACAAAATCCTGATCGGCCTTGGGCAGTTCCTCGAAAGGCCTATGCACATCGATCTCCTCGCGGGCACAGGCACGCAGCAGATCCTTTTGCGATTCGCCCATTTCCTGCCCGCGAAAAACGCGCACCACCCCTTGCGCGATCGAGAGGGATCGGTCCGGAATCGCGCGATTCAGATCGATCGCGATGGTGCGACCGAACCCACGGCATTCCGGACACGCGCCAAGTGGATTATTGAAGCTGAAAAGCCCCGACGTAGGCGGTCGAATGTCGAGATCGCAATGCGCGCAGTGCCAGCCGGTGGAGAATGGGAATTCGTGACCTGTAGCGGCGGCCGCGTCGACCGCGGTCTTCGAAATTGCAGGCGACGCACCTGCCTCCGCAGGAAACGGAATGACGTTGATTTTGCCCTTACCGAAACGAAGCGCTATCTCGATGGCCTCAGTTAATCGCGCACGATTTTCCTCGCTGACGACGATGCGATCCTGGATGACTTGAACGCGCGCGCCGAGGCGCTCGACTTTTGCGTCGCTATCTACGCGGATGATTTTGTTGTTCAGCCAAACACGCAGGTAGCCTTGTTGCTGAAGAAACTGGAAAAACTCGCGCGGTTTGGCCTTCGCCGAAACGGCGACCCAGAAGGTGATGAGAATGGTTTGTGCACCGGCGTTACCTTCTGAATGACGAACCGCGAACAATGCGAGCACTTGATCCGAGATCGTCTTCGCCGTTTCGGGGCGAATTTCGCGGCCGCAGCTTGGACAGAACGCGCGCGCCGTGCGGGTCCAAAATAGCTTCAAGAAATCGTTGATCTCCGTGATGGTGCCAACGCTGGAGCGTGACGTCTTTACCAGGTTCGATTGCTCGATCGCGATCGCTGGCGGAATTCCGCGAATGTCCTCGACCCGCGGTTTATCCATGCGCTCGAGGAATTGCCGCATGTAAGGACTGAAGGTTTCGACGTAGCGGCGCTGCCCTTCGGCATAGATTGTGTCGAAAGCGAGCGAAGACTTTCCGCTTCCACTCGGGCCAGTGACAACGGTCAGCTTTCCAAGCGGAAGATCGAGATCGATGCCTTTGAGGTTATTCTGGCGAGCACCGCGGATTTCGACACACCCGCGCGCAGCTCCGAAAGCTTTCGGGGAGGCGCAATTTTTTTCGACGACCTTCGAACCCACTGGAAATTATTCCAGAATGCGATGCCCTTCGCAAATTTTACCCGCGATGCGGGCTGCAAATTCTGCGGGGCGCAGGCATCCTGCCTGTAGGGCAAGCACGCGTCTGGCCTAATGCGTCTTTTTAATAGGGCAGGCAGAGATGCCTGCCAGCCACACCGACAGGATGTCTGCGCCCCGCCGGTTTAGCGAAGACGGGCCGCCAATTGTTCGCGCTGCGTGTGCAATTCCTTTGGCACGCCGCCGCCTAATGACTCGAAGAATTTCGCGTGATCCGAAATCTCCTTTTGCCATTCCTCAGCGTTCACATTCAGAAGCTCGCGCATTTGATTGGGCGTGACGCCGCTGAGTTCATCGAGATCCAGATCCTGCATCCGCGGAATGTAACCGATCGTCGATTCAGTGGCACCGACGCGCCCTTCGCAACGATCGATAATCCACTCCAAGACCCGCATGTTGTCGCCGAAACCGGGCCACAGAAATTTTCCGTCCGCAGATTTGCGGAACCAGTTGACGTGAAAAATCAATGGCGGGTTGGTCAGCCGTTTGCCGGTTTCGAGCCAGTGCCGGAAATAATCACCAATGTTGTAGCCGCAGAACGGCAGCATCGCCATCGGATCGCGCCGGACTTGCCCAACCGCGCCGGTCGCGGCCGCGGTGGTTTCCGATGCCATGGTCGCACCAACGTAGGTGCCGTGTTCCCAATCGAATGCCTGGAACACGAGCGGCATGGTATCGCTCCGACGTCCGCCGAAAATAATCGCACTGATGGGAACGCCATTGCCGTCCTCGACATGCGGATCGAGCACGGGATTATTGCGCATCGGAGTGGCGAAACGGCTATTGGGGTGGGCCGCTTTTTCCTTCGAGTCCGGCGTCCAATCATTCCCTCGCCAATCAATCGCGTGCTTCGGCGGTGCGCCATCCTTGCCCTCCCACCAGACATCGCCGTCGTCCGTTAGCGCGACGTTGGTGTAAAGCGTGTCGCGCTCAATCGATTTCATCGCATTCGGATTTGATTTGCAGCTCGTCCCCGGCACCACTCCGAAGTAACCGTTCTCCGGATTGACTGCCCACAAACGGCCGTCGCGAATTTGCATCCAGGCAATGTCGTCGCCGACGGTCGTGACTTTCCAGCCGGCGAAATGTTTCGGCGGAATCAACATCGCGAAATTCGTTTTGCCGCATGCGCTCGGGAACGCAGCTGCGACGTAATGTTTCTTCCCGGCCGGCGATTCGACCCCAAGAATCAGCATGTGTTCGGCGAGCCAGCCTTGTTTGCGCGCAAGGTAAGAACCGATGCGCAGCGCCAGGCATTTTTTCGAGAGGAGGACGTTTCCACCGTAACCCGAACCAACCGAGATGATCGCATTGTCTTGCGGAAAATGACAAATGAAGCGTCGCTCCGGATTGACATCGAGCAGCGAATGCACCCCGCGGTTCCATTCTGCTTTCGGGTCGTGGCCGAGCCGTTTAACCGCGATCTCCCCCATTCGAGTCATGATTCGCATGCTCAGCACGACATATTTGGAATCCGTGATCTCGAATCCAATCTTCGTTAGCGGCGAATCGGGCGGCCCCATAATATAAGGCACGACAAACATGGTGCGTCCACGCATCGCGCCTTTGAGCAGGCCCTGTAATTTCGAATATGTCTCTGCTGGCTCGGACCAATTGTTCGTTGGTCCCGCCTCCGCCTTCGTCGGCGTACAAATAAAGGTGAATTGCTCGACCCGCGCGACATCGTTCGGATTCGAGCGATGCAAATACGAGCGTGGGGCTTTTTTCTCGTTCAGCTTTAAGAGCACGTTCTGTTTGAGCGATTCCGCAATCAGAAAGTCGTTCTCGCGCTCGGATCCATCGCACCAAAAAATATTTTCCGGCTGGGTAAGCAGTTCGATTTCGTGCACCCAATCAAGCACGGCCTGATTCGCTGGTTTCTGATCGCCAATTCCGGCAGGCAGCGAAATGGCAGGCGCGGGATTGTTCATAAATTCACGGCGATCCGAGATGGTGTTGATCTCATCGATCGCGCGGAGGACGAATTTCCCCCGCTTCCGCCGCTTCTCCAAGAATTTTTTGATGGTTTGACTAGCCCGGAGCCGAGCGCAGCCTGGCATGAAAGTAAATGCTCGACATCCTACCGTACGCTTGCGCTCCGAAAACCGTGGCCGATTATTGAGTATGTTCGGAGTGACCACTTCCGACGATTATCGGCCGGTTGCGTGGATGGGGCGTTTTCCGGTGGATGTCACGACGATTCTTGTCGGCATCCATGTCGCCCTTGCCGTCGTGGCCTGTCTCCTCGTCGCAGCTGGCGGCGGCGGTTTGCTCGATCTCATGATGTTCGACAGTGCTCGCGTCCTGGGAAGCGGCCAAGTCTGGCGCCTCGCGACTTATGCCTTCATCCATTCGCCCATGCAGCTGCTTTGGTTCGCGATCGAAATGTACATGCTTTTTGTCTTCGGCCGCGAAGTAGAAAAATTCATCGGGCAACGTGCTTACATCGTTCTTTATGCCGTTTTGCTTTTCACGCCCTCATTCCTACTGACACTTTGGGGATTTTTCGGCCAACGGGCTGGACTGGCCGGATCCCTTGCGTTGCATTTCGGAGTTTTCGTGGCCTTCGCGACAATTTATCCATCGGCCGAACTGCTCTTGCGGATCACAGCGAAATGGACGGCACTGATTCTGGGCGCAATCTACACCTTGCAATTGCTGGCCTATCATTCCTGGACGGATCTGGCCGTCCTTTGGACGAGTATCGCTGCCGGATTTTGTTTTGTCCGTCTGCTGGGGGTTGGACCGGAGTTAATCTGGTTGGAGAATTTCAAAGCCCGGTTGCAGCCCAAGCCAAAGTTTAAGATTGTCCCCAAACCCGTTCCGACGCGTCGCGAAGAAGATGACATCTCTGAGGCGGTCGATCCTATTCTCGACAAAATTGCCAAGTCGGGCATTGGCAGTCTCACTCCGAGTGAGCGGCGAACGCTCGATCGTGCGCGCAATCGGTTGTTGAAAGAATCAAAATAAGGCCACGCGGCACCGGCTCTCGCTAAATTCAGCCGGGGTTGGTGCAAGGAGCAAAGCCTGGCGCTGTTGCTCGTTCCGGGTAATGCGTGCTCTTTTTTTGCGGTGTGCTTTTTGCAGCGGACACGGCCGCCACTACAGAAAAGGTTCCCGCACGCATGCATCCGCCAGCACGATGGCCATAGAGAAAGGCTGGATTATTGAGGCGAAGCAGTTATCCAGTTAATCGAAGAACCGTGGCAACAGAAAAAACCGCGTCCGCCCCTACCGACGAAGCAACCATTTCGCTGCAACGCAGCCTTTATGATCCCGGCTACGTCAATGCCATGTCGCATTTCTATCGCGGCGAGCTCGGGCGCATCATGGTCTGGCGGCAGCGGCTCGACATTACGACCAACTGGGCCATCACCAGCAGCACCGCCATCATCACAATTGCCTTTGCTAATCGCGAAGTCCCGCACATCATTTTCTTTTTCAATCTCGCTATCGTTTGGGTAATGCTCTGGATCGAAAGCCGGCGCTACCGGTTTTACGATGCCTTTCGCGCCCGGGTGCGGATGCTCGAAGCGCATTTTCTCGTGCCAATGGTGATGGAAAACCGCCAGATGCTTCAGGGCGAATGGAAGAAGCTGGTCTGCGAGGACCTGATTTTACCGTCATTCAAGATTTCGAAACTCGAAGCCATCGGGCGCCGGTTGAAACGGAATTACGTTTTCATTTTCATTCTCATTATGGTGGCATGGGTAACGAAAATTTTTCTGCACGCGTCTGAACCGATCACAAGCGGCCGAGCGCTTTATCACGCCCTGCGGGTTGGTCACATTCCCTCCTGGCTGGTGGCGGGCACTTTCATCGGGACTTTTGTCTGTGTGATCGCCATTACCATCTATGTCGGCAAGAAGTCCTCTGGGGAAATCACGGAGTTCGGTGCGCATCGGTCGCTCTGGCGGATTTGATTTAGTGAATAGTGATAAGCGAATCGTGAGTAGTTCGAACCAGTCCGATTCGACGAAATCGATTCACCAGTCACGATTCACGAATCACTTTGCGCAACTCTGCGACATAGTCGCAAAATTGCGCTCTCCCGAGGGTTGTCCATGGGATCGCGAACAAACCAACGCCTCGCTGGTCCCCGGGCTGCTGGAGGAAGCTTACGAAGTCGCCGGGGCCGTTTACGCGCAGGACGACGCCAACCTGCGCGAGGAACTGGGGGATTTGCTCCTGTTAATTCTCATGCACGCCCAAATCGCTTTGGAAGAGAGGCGTTTCGGTATCGACGAAATCGCGCGCGAAATTAGCGAAAAATTGATCCGCCGGCATCCGCACGTTTTCGGCAAAAGTGAGGCCCGGGAAAGCGAGGCAGTGGTCCGGCAATGGGAAGCGATCAAGCGGGAAGAGAAAAAAGGCGATGCGCATTACCTCGCCAGTTTGCCGATGGCACTACCTGCGTTGATGCGCGCAGAGAAGGCGCAGAAGAAAGCGGCCCGCGTAAATTTTGACTGGCGGGAATTGCGCGACGTGATCGCAAAGGTGGAGGAAGAGCTGAAGGAAACGAAAAGCGCCCTTGCGTCGGCGGAAGCGCGAATGATTGCCGATGAAATTGGCGATTTGTTGTTTGCGGTCGTGAATCTAGCCCGCAAATGTCAGCTCGAGGCCGAGAGTTTGCTGCAATTCGCGACCGACAAATTCGTCGCACGTTTTAACGAAATGGAAGATCGCCTGCGCGCACGGGGCGGGAAGCTGGGCGAAGCAAACTTGGAAGAGCTCGACGCGATTTGGGAGGAGATTAAGAAGGATAGGCGGTCCTAGATATTGGATGGCTTTGTTGAAAAGCATCTGGCGACGGAACACAGGCTTGAAAGCCTGTGCGCCACACAGGTCTCAGACCTGTGTTCCATTCGGGACGATGTTTGAGATAGAAATACGAGCATAAGAAAAGCGGGCGATATTCAGAGCGCTGGTTCTACCGCCCGCGTCTGTCTATTTGTCGTTAGGCCACGTTGGGTTTCTTTCTGCAAACGTTTCAGGCGACTCGACACACTCGCCTTCGCCGCCGAATTCATTCGGTCGATAAAGAGGATACCATTGAGATGATCGATCTCGTGTTGCAGCGCGCGCGCCAGTAATCCGGTCGCCTCGATTTCGACCATCTCGCCGGTCAGGATCTGGGCCTGTACTTTAACCCATGCCGCACGTTCGATCTCAGCCGAAATTTCGGGAAAACTGAGGCAACCCTCGGAAGCAATTTCCTTTTCGGGGCCAGTCTCAATTTGTGGGTTGAGCAAGACCAGCGGCATCTGCTCTTTCGGATCGACTTCTTTGCCGTTCCAAGCCATTGAGCTCGGCCGATCTTCCACCGCTGAAATATCAAGAACAGTGAGCTGGAGCGCTTGGCCCACTTGTTGCGCCGCCAATCCAATCCCGTTGGCCCCACGCATCGCTTCCAGCATATTGTCAGCGAGTTCGCGGATTGCGCCGTCGATTTCCGCCACCCGTTTCCCTTTCGCGCGCAACGCCGGATCGCCGTACTTCCGAATGGCCAGTTTCATTTTTACTCGCGAGTGAACGCCGGAAGATTTCGCACGCCCGCCAGTTTCAGGGCGTCCATTACTTTGACGATTGTGCCGAAGGACGCCTTTTTGTCCGCCTGCAAGGCGAGCGATGCTTTTTGGGTAGGTGAAAGGTTCCGGACCGCGCGTTCTAGTTCGTCGACGCCGATAGGTCGACCGTCCAGTTTGATGTCGTCGGTTTCGTCTACCGTTACGATTGCATGCTCCAGCTCCGCCGGTGCTTTCGTTGCTGTTTTCGATTCCGGTAAGTTGATCTGCACTTCAGGCTGGTCCTTTTTGAAGGTGGTTGAGACCACGAAAAAGATAAGAAGGATGATGAGAATATCGACCAGCGAAACGATAATGATCGAGGGCGCGCGCCGCTTCCGTACCGCGAAATTCATCTCATCCCGGTGAGGTCGTTAACACCTGGGTTCGCGTGGTCATCCGTACTGGCGGGGTGTCCTGCGCGCCTCGGCCGAAATAACATTTCGCAATCAGCTCCACCACCAGCGTTTCCATTTCCACCGACATTACCTCGACTTTTTTTGAAAAGTAACTGAAGGCGACCAACGTTGGCACCGCGATGGAAAGACCGAAGACTGTGGCATTCAACGCTTCCGCGATACCGAGTGCAATTTGCCGCGTGTCGGATGCACCCGAGCTCAATCCCAAATGCGAGAAAACGTGGACCAATCCTGAAACAGCGCCGATCAGACCCAACAACGGCGCGATACCGACGATCACTTCCAGCACGATCAGGCCCTTTTCCAGAATCACCATCTCGTGACGAGCGCGCGTTTGCACCGCCTCGACATTCTCGGAACGAGGCGAGCGTAAATGCTGCAGCGCAACTCGCACGATTCGCCCGAGGGAAGATTGATCGTTTTCGACAATTCGCATCAACCGATCCGCGCTCCCGCCCGGCAGCAATCGTTCGATCTCGCTCTCGATCACCAGTGGCATCACATTTTTTTCCCGCAAAGCGAAGCCGCGCAAAATAATTGTCGTTAGTGCGACGATCGAACAGATGAGCAGTGGCCACATGAAGAGACCACCGCGTTCGAAAAAACCGATGACGTTATAGAGGGCTTCGCTCATGTAAGATTAAGGGTTTTGAAAACCGGTAAAGCTGACTTCGCCAGGTAACCCCTGCGGTGGCAGTACAGCCATAACCTCTTCGGGAATAGCTCCGGGCTTCGCTTCTTGAATCGATTGCAGACAAAGATTTGCGAACGATTCGGATGTCCCACCGCTAGTTACTTTGATATCGTTGATTTTCCCATTTGGCGCGACGACAAACTGTACATGCACTGTCCCAATATCAACACGGTCGCGATTTGCATCACATAGAGCGTACCAGCGCTTTCCAATTGAATCGTAGACACTCTTCTCATAGCGGCCAAGCGGTGTGCCGACGGCGTTTACCGATGAAACTCCCCGCTTCGAAATGTTACCAGCCATTCGCTCTTGTATTTGCTCACGTCGGTACGCTGACGATGCCGGGGGCTGTGAAACTGGTGGCGGCGATGCCTTTTGGGAAGGAGGCTTGATCTCGTTTTCTGGCCCGGGCGTACGAGCAGTAGGCGGCGGACTGGCGCGAAATATTGCCAGTAAATCGGCATTCGGCGTCGGCGTTGCCGTCGGTGTCGGCTGGGGCGTAGAAGGAGGAGTGACGGTGGGTGATTGCGCCGCCGTCGGTTGCGGCGTTGGGGGCGGCGTTGCGCTTGGAACCGGAGGCGAACTTGGGCGCGAACTGGGCTGCGATTGAACGCCTTCTCGCTCCAATGAATGCTGGCGATTTGTCAAATCCATCGTCGGCAGTTCTTCCCCCTCTTGGGTCGGTATGGGCGCGATTCCTAATGCTGGCAATTCACTGGCCGCAGTCGAATTCGTATTTGATTCGAACGTTTTTTCCTTGGGTTCTTCCTTTGTCGCTGTCTGCTCCGTCGTGTCGATAAATGGCGTGCTCGTTGGCACGATCGGTGGAGTTGGCCCCGGGGCGAGATCCATAATTGTTAACTCCACCGGTTTCTCGTCTTCGGGAAGTGAGGGTTGAAGTTTGTCCCCGAAAGAAGCGATGGAAACGCCGACTACAAGATGCAGCAGGAGCGAAACGAATACCGCCCACAGGATTTTCTGTCGTTCGCTTCTAGGTTGCATTAGTTAAGGACCCTCGTTATCGGGCTCACATTAGAACTAGCATCCCGCGCGCCCGTTCACTTCGCTCTGAGCCAAAATAAAGCAGCCTCCCGCCTATGTCATCCTTAGGTTGCCCTATAGTTGCGGCCTTGCCGGCCGCAAGTGGATGCTCGATCATAATGACGAAGCACGAAGAAATTTTCGTCATTT